>NZ_JACJDX010000002.1:265528-390914 GCF_014163775.1 Shewanella sp. SR43-8
CTTTTTCCCCAGTAAGAATAGATGTTCTTGCAAAACCAAGATGGGTCGTTAGCTCAGTTGGTAGAGCAGTTGGCTTTTAACCAATTGGTCGAAGGTTCGAATCCTTCACGACCCACCACTTTTTAGACCTCTCCGAGTTAAACTCCCAGATCATCAAAGAATAGTCAATTATTCAACGGCTAATATGACCAATGAATTTTTCGCCATTTAAATATCAACAGTTTTCTGTCAACCCATTAGCCGAAGGTTCGAGTTCTAGATGAACCACAAATTTAGCATTATTCCCCAAGTTATTTTAAAATATCTCAAATCCCTCGTACTCTAAATCAAAAAATTATCGCCATTGAATTTGATCATAAATATTTTCTAGCTCATCGCTTCAAACCATTCACTGATGCGGGCCTACCATACAATTATTCGATGCTCACGATTATTAAATACTTACTTTGATTAAATTTATTGTGCAATGACCTACAATTTTAGGTCATTAATCTTTTAAATTACTGTCATGTAGAGTCATTAATTTGATATAGAAAAATGATTTAACCTTAAGTATTAGTTCAATTATAAGTATTTACTTGTCTACTTTTGTCTTATAGACCTATTGCTAATGTTATCTGTTTGTTGATTGGTTCATATTGCTGAAGATTAGAACAATATCAATAGGGAGATAATAATGAGAAAGCAAAAGCTAAGTCTTTATGTTGCAAGCGCTTTGTTAGCGATGAGTGGGGGAGCTCATGCTGCAACCGATATGACCTTTGGTGGCTACATTAAAGCCGATGTAATGTTTAGTGATTATGGCAATGGGGCGCCAGAATCTGGTTCGTTGTCACGTCAGTTTTATGTGCCAGGGACTATTTATGGGACATCTGGAAACGGCCAGCAAGTTGTCGATTTTCAAGCGCGGGAATCACGTTTTAACTTTAAAACAGTTACTGATGTTGATGGCCATAAACTCACAGGTTTTATTGAACTTGATTTTATGACCCATACTGACGGTAACGAGCGAGTCTCTAACAGTTACTCTCCTCGTATACGTCATGCATTTGTCAGTTATGACAATTGGACAGTCGGTCAGACTTGGACCACGTTTCAAAATCCAGGCGCCTTACCGGAGAATCTAGATTTTGTCGGTGCCGCTGAAGGAACACCTTTCGTTAGACAATCACAATTACGTTATACCAGTGGTAATTGGCAATTTTCAATTGAAAATCCTGAAACGACTGTAACACCTTTTGGCGGTGGAGGCCGAATCACCAGTGGTAGCGGCGTTGTGCCGGATTTTGTCGGACGTTATAACTTCAGTGCTGCTAGTGGTTCTGCATTTTCAGTAGCTGCTATTGTAAGACAATTAGATTTAGAGCAAGTTGTTGGAGCAACCCAGTACGATACTTCTGAGTTAGGTTATGGTGTTAGCTTTGCCGGTGTTATACCTTTAGGTAAAGATGATATTAAATTTACCGCAACTTATGGGGAAGGGTTAGGGCGTTATATGGCGCTTAACTATGCTAATGCTGGTGTGCTTGATTCCAATGGTGAGATCCAAGCGATTAAATCCTATGGTGGTTTCGTCGCATACCGTCATTGGTGGTCAGAACAATGGCGTTCTAGCTTGACGGTTTCAGGTTTCACTGCAGACAATGATATTGCACTTACTGGCGGGGCTGTTAATAAAGAAGCTTATTCTGGCTATGTTAACTTACTATACTCGCCTTCAAAGCCACTCACATTTGGGGTTGAATATATGCATGCTTTGAATGAGCGCGAAGATGGTTTTGACGGTGATTTGAATCGGATTATATTCTCAGCTAAGTACGCTATTTAGCCTATAAACTGATAACAAAAAGGCAACCTTATTGGTTGCCTTTTTTTATTTGAAGCTTTTAATACTTATTTAAGTAGATTGTTTTGGCGAACATAGGCTTCAAATTCAGTGCAACCACCAATTGGTTGTTCGTCAATGAAGATCTGTGGAACAGTTTCAACCGTTTTGCCGACACTTTTTGATAAGTCTGCTTTGGTGATACCTTCGACATGAATATCAATATATTTAAATTTGAAATCCGCACTTTGCGCCGCTAACTTTTCTGATAACTCAACGGCTCTAACACAATATGGGCAACCTGGGCGGCCAAAAATAACTACAAACATGGTGACTCCTGTTTAATGATCTTGGCAATTTATACCATATGTATTTTTCAAATGGTATTTGAACACAATTAATTTTGTTTTAACTCATATCGATTTTATATTTGCCTTGATAGTCAAAAAATGCGTCAACTAAATCCCAACGATATTTGTTTTTCTTTAGCAATAATAAATCAGGTTTTCTAAATCGGCTTTGATCCACCAATACATCTGCTACTTTATTATATTGAGGATGCTTAAGACCTGGCGTGCGAGTGTGGCTTAGTACAAATACCGCATAAAATGCTTTGCGTTGTGCTGGTGTCGAAAAGTTAAACGTCTGCTTAAAATCATTACCCTCAATATCAATATATTGAATAAGTAACTTGTTGTCGTGCTCGAGTAATAGCATTTGCTCACATTTGAATAAATGGTGATGCTGAGCGTTAAGTACTTGCTTTAAGCGTTTATCAGGATCAATTAAGGTTGATTGGCAGGCGTTACAGATACGTGCCGCTATATCATTTTCAGCTCCACAGTCGGGACATGATTTTGACCTGAATCTAAAGTCACATTGCTGGTTGTCACTGATTAATCCTTGGCAGCGTCTTCCATAATGCTCAATTATATCGCCATCCCCATCCACTATCCCCCAAAAGATGTTTGCAAATTGGCATACAGGACAATGCACTTGAACAGGCACTGATTTACTATTGGGCTTAGCTTGGCCAACTTCAGGATAAAAGAGGTCATAGCCGTTCGCGGCGTAATCGATGATTAAACAATCGGTTTTATCCGCTGCTAAGCGTAAACCTCGACCAATCATTTGTTGGAATAGGCTCACTGACGCTGTTGGTCTTAATATCGCTATAAGGTCAACATGTGGCGCATCGAAGCCTGTAGTGAGCACTGCTACGTTGACTATGTACTTCAGATCTTGGGCCTTAAAGCGTTGAATGATCTCATCACGTGCGTTATGGGGCGTTTTAGCGGTAATTAACGCAGCATCTTTGTCTAAAAGCGCCATCACTTCATTAGCATGTCTAACGGTTGCAGCAAAAATCAATACACCTTTGCGCAGTGCTGCAAGTTGCTTCACCTGTTTGATAATTGCTGTGGTTGCGCGGCCTTGATGATTAAGCAAGGAGTCTATTGCCATTTGAGGGTACTCTCCGCTGTCATTTGGCTCCAGATCATCAAAATCATATTGGGCACTCAGTCCGTCAAAAATAATCGGTTTAGTAAGATAACCTTTATTAATTAATGGCCGCATTGGTAGTTCAAAAATGCACTTGTCAAAAACAGCGGTGTCAGTATTGCCTACTTTTCCATGGTAATGCACACGGTATATCCAGCCTAAACCTAAACGATAAGGCGTTGCCGTTAATCCAAGTAATTTTATATTAGGATTTTGCGCTTTAAGATGAATAAGCAATTGTTGATATTGGCTCGTAGACTCATTACTCACTCGATGACATTCATCGATAATCACTAATGAAAAGGGTTGGGTAAATTTTGTGAGGGCACGAGCCGCTGATTGAACGCTGGCCACTACCGTTTTACCATTGGCTTTCTTTTGATTTAATCCGGCAGAATAGATATTTGCTTCTTGAGTCAGTAAGCCTACCTTTTCGGCATTTTGAGCGACTAATTCCTTTACGTGAGTTAGCACCAGTACATTACCATTAGCAATGCGAGCTAGTTCGGCAATGACGATACTTTTGCCTGCACCGGTAGGAAGAACCAATACTGCTGATTGTTGGCTTTGCTTAAAATGAGCAACAGCAGCATCTACGGATTGTTGTTGGTAATCACGTAGGGTTATCTTTGCAGGTTTAACAGATGAGTCTTTCAATTTATTGGTAGTATTATTCTGGTTTGGATAAAGCTTAACATAGGCAAGGATTGATAAACCATATTGTGATGAATGAGCGCTTATTTATGGTAAAGCTAAATCAATAAACCATGGCTAAAGGTGATAAATACACGCTAATAGTATTTTTGCGAGATAAGCGCTGTTTTTTTATATAAGTTGGTGTAAATTCATTTACACAGTCAGATGATACTTATAAAAAAATAATAATGTATTGCCATCAGGAAAAACACTTTATGAAACGTTTACTGTTAGCCGCTCTGTTTATGGTTAGCCACATCGCCGTTGCTGAAGACGCTTTAGTCATAGGTTTATCTATTGAAGAGAGCGTGAAGCATTCTGAAGATTTAACCACTTCGGCATCCAAAATTGTCATGGGATTAAATGATACTGTGTCACTCAATGTTGAAGGTGATTATGGTGTGACAATCGTGTCGACAGAAAATAGCAATAATAAGGTCAATTTGTTGATCAGTTTACGTGATGAATCTAATGACGCTTCGGATTTACTAGGAGACAAAACAATCAGTCTTAAAGTGGGCCAATCAACCAGTTACAAGGTGACATTAAACGATCATTTATATGACATAACTATTGAGACCTCTTATGCTCCACAGCCTAAAACCTTAAACAATTAGTCATAGCGAATAAAACTGTTCAGTCCATTAATCTCAGTTAAAAAAAATGCCCCTCAGTGAGGGGCGAAAAGAGAAATTGGTCAGGATTTCTCGGGTGGATAAGGTATTACAAGTTAGTTTATATTACTCAGTTTTGTTTAGGCGTGACTCAATTAACGTATCAATTACAGCAGGATCCGCCAGAGTAGAGGAATCACCTAAGTTGGTCACTTCATTAGCGGCAATTTTTCGAAGGAATCGGCGCATAATTTTGCCAGAACGCGTTTTCGGTAAACCGCTTGCCCACTGGATAAGATCCGGTGTCGCAAGGGCGCCAATTTCTTTGCGTACCCATTGACGTAATTCTTGGCGCAACTCTTCCGTTGGCTCAATCCCACGAGTGAGGGTGACATAAGCGTAAATACCTTGGCCTTTAATGTCATGCGGGTAACCCACAACAGCCGCTTCAGCAACGAGCTCATGCGACACTAGCGCGCTTTCCACTTCAGCAGTACCTAAGCGATGCCCAGATACGTTAATGACATCATCAACACGACCAGTAATCCAATAGTAGCCATCTTCATCACGACGCGCGCCATCACCGGTAAAATACATGCCACGGAACGTTTTAAAGTAAGTTAAGGCAAATCTATCGTGGTCACCATAAACGGTGCGCATTTGTCCTGGCCACGAATCAAGGATAACCAGGTTACCTTCACCGGTACCTTCTACAATATTACCCATGTTATCGACTAGCGCAGGCTGTACACCAAAGAAAGGTCGAGTTGCTGAGCCTGGTTTGGTATCTGTAGCACCTGGTAGAGGACTTATCAGAATACCGCCCGTTTCAGTTTGCCACCAAGTGTCGACAATAGGGCAGTTTTCATGACCGATCACCTCATGGTACCAACGCCATGCTTCTGGATTGATGGGTTCGCCCACTGATCCCATAATGCGTAATGAATCGCCTTTATAGCTGCTAAATTGTTCTTTGCCCTCAGCCATTAGTGCACGAATTAGGGTTGGTGCGGTATAGAGAATATTGACTTTATGACGGTCAATCATTTCACCTAATCGAGCCGGAGTTGGATGATTAGGTACACCTTCATGAATTAATACCGTCGCGGCATTCGCTAATGGTCCATAGACCATATATGAATGACCAGTGATCCAACCTACATCTGCGGTACACCAATATACTTCGTCTGCTTTATAGTCAAACACATATTCGTGTGTCATTGAGGCATACACCATATAACCACCGGTAGTATGCAGCACACCTTTAGGGTTACCAGTAGAGCCTGAGGTATAAAGTAAAAAGAGTGGGTCTTCAGCATTCATTTCAGCGGGTAGACAGAATTCTGAAGCGACTTCCATGAGTGAGTGCCACCAGACATCTCGGCCTTCAACCCAATCGATGCTCCCACCAGTACGCTTAAGTACTATGACCTTTTCGACGCAAGTGACATCTGGATTTGATATGGCTTCATCCACACTGCGTTTTAACGGAATTTTTCGGCCACCGCGAACACCTTCGTCGGCAGTAATTAAGACTTTTGATTTACCATCAATCACCCTTGCAGCAATCGAGTCGGGTGAGAAACCACCAAACACCACTGAATGCACTGCGCCAATGCGAGCACACGCAAGCATAGCGACTGCCGCTTCAGGCACCATAGGCATGTATATGGTGACGATATCGCCTTTATTAACACCTTGGCTTCGAAGGGCGTTAGCAAATTTACACACATCGGCATGTAATTGGGCGTAAGTAATTTTACGTTGCTCATTGGAATCGTCACCTTCCCAAATAATGGCTAGTTTATCGCCATGTTCTTCAAGGTGGCGATCTAAGCAATTGGAAGACGCATTGAGCGTGCCATCATAAAACCAATTGATCGAAAGGTTATGATCATCAAAAGACGTTTGCTTGATTTTGGTATAAGGTTTGATCCAATCAATACGTTTGCCGTGTTCTCTCCAGAAACCTTCTGGATTAATAATGGACTCCTGGTACATTTTCTTATATTGATCGTTATCAACCAGTGCGTTTTCTGCAATGTCACTCGGAACTTTGTAAAGAGATTGCGGGGTCATGGGGCTTCCCTTTCTAAAAATGGCGTGGTTAAAGTATCATCTGCAACAGGCTATCAGCACTATTAGACCTTGGTCTAGTTTTAAAATATCCTTAATATTTAGTCTGTTGCACGTGTTAATATGGTTATAATTGCTACAGAGTTAGTCTGTTATTTATGATGATTCTATTGTGTAGGTTGTTTTATGTTCAATACACGATGTTTTAGGTAAAAATAAAACAGATTTTTAATAATAATAAAGTGATATCGGACGTTTCATGAACTTAACCTTAATCGTTGCCGTGATTGCGGTGTGTTATGTGTCATTGCTGTTTATTTTGGCGTGGGGCGCTGAGAGGTGGTTTAGTAAAATAAACCAAAAAGCCCAAGTATGGATTTATGGGCTCAGTTTAGCTGTGTATTGTTCTTCCTGGAGCTTTTTAGGCACAGTTGGCCAGTCCGCCAATGATTTATGGTCTTTTTTACCTATTTTTATCGGCCCAATATTGGTGTTTACCCTTGGCTTTGGCATGTTACGAAAAATGGTGGTGGTGTCTAAAGCGCAAAACATTACTTCTGTTGCCGACTTTATTGCTGCCCGCTATGGTAAATCACAACTATTAGCGGCGTTGGTTACGCTAATTGCCTTGTTCGGGATCATGCCTTATATCGCGTTACAACTCAAAGCCATGGTGTTTAGTCTTAATTTATTTCAACCTGCTGACAATCCGCTGAGTCCTGTCGCTGTGCCATTATTGATTACCATGTTATTGGCTATTTTTGCCATTTTATTTGGTACTCGTAAATTAGATGCTACTGAACATAATCCAGGAATGATGGTGGCGATTGCCTTTGAGTCACTGGTTAAACTGGCAGCCTTTATCTCTGTCGGTGCCGTGATTAGTTTTGGGGTCTTTGATGGCTTTGGTGATATTTGGCAACAAGCATCAGATAAAGCATTGATCCAAAATAGTCATATCCGTTTAGAGTCTTTCCTACCTGAGTTATTTGTTGGTATGGCGGCGTTCTTATGTATGCCAAGGCAGTTTCATGTGATGGTAGTCGAGTGCGGTGGCGAGCATATTTTAAGAAAATCGCGATGGATATTTCCAATATATTTAGTCTTATTTGGCTTGTTCGTTGCCCCATTGGCACTCGCCGGCAAGGTGATTTTAGGTGATTCAGTGTCAGCTGATACCTATGTGATTAATTTACCTTTAGCGCTTGATCAACCTGTATTAGCTGTTGTCGCATTACTGGGTAGTTTGTCTGCCGCGACTGGGATGGTGATCGTGGCGGTGGTGACTATTAGCGTGATGGTGAGTAACGAATGGTTGGTGCCATTTCTGTTGCGAACAGGACAAATACGAGAAAAGAATTTTAGTCAGTTTTCTAAACTGTTATTAAATGTACGTCGTTTATCGATTGTGGTGATTTTAGGTTTTGGTTATTTAAGCTATTTGCTGTTTACCGACCGTGATTCACTTTCACATCTGGGGATGATGTCGTTTGGCGCATTCTCTCAATTAGCGCCTGCGTTAGTGGGGGGATTGTATTGGAAACACGGTAATCGAGCGGGAGTGTATCTAGGCCTTGCTGTTGGTTTTAGTCTTTGGTGTTTTATTTTACTTCAAGGTGCCGGTGAAGCCCGTGTGATTGGTGCAGACTCTGGTTTGTTCAATTCAATCACTCCCAATATTAGCGATACTTTGATTGCCTTATTAGCCAATATTTTTTGCTATGTGCTGGGTTCTATATGGTTTAGAGCGGGCGTTGCTGAGCGTATTCAAGCGAGTCACTTTGTCAAACCTTGGTCATCAAAGCAAGATGCTAAAAAACGCCAAGGGCCTATTTCACAACAAGATTTATTAATTTTGGCCAGTCGGTTTGTCAGTCCTACTCGTGCTTATGAAAGTTTTAGCCGTTTTTCGGCAGATGCGGTTAAAAGTGACAGTTGGTACAAAACGGCTCCAGAAGAGTTAATCGCTCATACGGAACACATGTTGTCGGGTGTGTTAGGCGCATCAAGTGCTTCACTGGTTATGGACTCTGTTTTACAAGGACGTGATTTGGCTCTTGATGAGGTATTCCATTTAGTGGATGAGGCCTCTTCTAAAATTATTTTAAGTCAAGATATGCTGCGAGGTGCAATTGAACACGCTTATGAAGGTATGAGTGTGGTTGATAGAGATCTTAATTTAGTTGCGTGGAATTATCGCTATGTTGAATTGTATCAATACCCAGAAGGCTTTTTACAACAAGGTATGCCAATAGCTGATATTGTGCGGTTTAATGCTCTGCGCGGTTTTTGTGGTACTGGAGACATTGAAAACCAAGTTGAAGTGCGGGTACAACATATGCGAAATGGAACTCCTCATACTTCTGAGCGTGCTCGCCAGGATGGTAAGGTTATAAAAATTCAAGGCAATCCTATGCCTGATGGTGGTTTTGTAATGACATTTACTGATATCACCCAATATCGTTTACAGGAAAAAGCTTTACTGGAAGCTAATGAAACTTTGGAAAGTCGGGTACAGGAGCGAACCTATGAACTGGCGTTATCAAATAGCGAATTATTAGAGGCTAAAGCACAAGAAGAGCTCGCCAATGCGTCAAAAACGCGTTTTTTAGCTGCCGTGGGTCACGACTTAATGCAACCGTTAAATGCTGCAAGATTATTTACTGCATCATTATCGCAATATCCAAATCTCGATTTAGAAGCACGTACCACATTGACTCATGTCAATAGTTCGCTAAAAACAGCTGGTGAATTACTAACCGATTTACTCGATATTTCTAAGCTAGACTCTGGCATGGTAGAGGTTAACCGTCGTGATTTTGCGATTGCAGAGATCATTAACGGTTTATCCATTGAATTTGATGCTATGGCTGCCGATAGTCAAATTTCGTTTTCAATGGTGCCTTGTACTGCGACAGTTAACTCCGATCCTTCTTTATTACGACGTGTGTTACAGAATTTTTTAACCAATGCTTATCGTTATGCTCGAGGCGGTAAAGTGTTATTTGGTTGCCGTCATCGAGGTGATTTTATTGAGATCCAAGTACTGGATACTGGCTGTGGAATTAATGAGTTTGATATACAAGAAATCTTTAAAGAGTTTAAACGTCTCAATCATCCTAGTAGCCGTAATGTCAGTGGTTTGGGGTTAGGGTTAGCGATTGCTGACAGGATCAGTAAGGTACTTGATCATCAAATACATGTGAGTTCGGCTTTAGGTCGCGGTTCGATATTCTCTATTTCTGTGCCCATAGGTGAAACCATCAGCCAAACAAGCAATAAACCTTTACCAACACTATTGCAGCCTTTAGCGGGAATTAAAGTGCTATGCATCGACAATGAAGAAGCCATTCTTGCGGGATTAGAATCATTATTAAGCCGTTGGCAATGTGAGGTTATTTGTGCCAAAGATCTTGCCGATGCACGGATTAAGTTAGGCCTTAAAGGGGTGGCACCAGACATTATGTTAGCTGATTATCACTTAGATGATGATCAAAACGGTATCGATGCCATGAATGGTATTCGCAGCCGTTATGGGGAGCATTTACCAGGGATATTAATTACTGCCAATACCAATAAAGATTTGGTTGAAGATGTCGAAAGGCAGGGTTATCACTACATGGCTAAAATGGTTAAACCTGCTGCATTGCGAGCGTTAATTTCGAGTCTAGTTAAAAAGTAGGTTTACCCATTTTGGCAGTATTGCTGAGATTAAACATCACCTTAAAAGGATATTAGTATGATTGTGTATGGCGATAGCATGTCGGGTAATTGTTATAAGGTGCAGTTGGTGCTGAATCTGTTAGGTATTGAGCATGTATGGCAAGAAATGAATATCGCTAAAGGTGAAACGCAAACACCAGAGTTTTTAGCTAAAAATCCGCAAGGTAAAATACCGCTAATAGAACTCGATGATGGCAGCGTATTATCGGAGTCGAATGCAATTATCGGGTATCTTGCTGAGGGCTCTATGTTGATCCCAACCGATGCTTATAATAAAGCGAAAATGTATCAGTGGATGTTTTTTGAACAATACAGTCATGAGCCATATATTGCCGTTGCACGCTTTATTCAGTTGTATTTAGGATTACCTGAGGATCGCTTAGCTGAATATCACTCACTGCACGCTAAAGGCCATAAAGCGCTTGCGGCTATGGAAGCTGAACTAGCAAAGCAACCTTTTCTGTGTGGTTCGCAATTTACCTTAGCGGACATTGCTTTGTTCGCTTATACCCATGTTGCCCATCAAGGCGGTTTTGATTTAACCCATTACCCACAGATTAATAAATGGTTACTTCGCATAAAACAGCAAGCTAGCTTTGTGCCGATGAAGCGTTAATTATTTACTGATTTTATGGATATTTTTTGATTTACATGTGTTGTCAGCCGCTATTCGATTATTGGTATTATTGATAAAGTATTAAATACTGAATAGGCGATAAAAAGCATAATAGTGCCGACTAGAGCATCAATCACGCGTTGAACTTTAGGCGTACCTAACCAAGGTGCAAGTTTAGCGGCACCAAATGCTATGGTGTAAAACCACAGTATTGAGGCCAGCATGGTACCAATAGCAAATGCCCATTTTTCGTTGCCATCAAAAGTGCCCCCCACGCTACCGAGTATCATTACTGTATCTAAATACACATGAGGATTAAGCAAGGTGACAGCAAATGTAGTGCCGATAATTGTTTTACGGTTATTGGCCGCTGCAATGTGTGTTGTAACGAGATACTGATTTCTCCACACACTTTTGAACGACAGAACAGCATAAACAACTAAAAAAGTGACGCCTCCCCAACCTATCAGTAGCATTAACCATTCACTACTGGCGATTAATTTTCCTCCGCCAAAAATGCCCAGACCAATTAATAACACATCACACAACATGCAAATTGTCGCCGCGAGAAAATGATGATTGCGTTTTATCCCTTGGCTTAATATGTATGAGTTTTGTGCGCCAATAGGAATAATCATTCCTAAGCCGAGAATAAGTCCTTGAAATAATGCGGAGGTAGCCATGGGGATCCTAGTAACGAGCAATGTAATTAATTGCTAAAGTAGCAATAGTTTTGGTATAAATTAAATTAATAATTTTTCTGTTGTATAAGAATTATTAATGAAAGATGTCAAGATACTGGCTACGATGACTTAAGAGGATTTAATAAGTTGGTAAAATAATGAGTAATCTTGATTATAAATTACTGCAGGCATTGAGCTGTGTGATTAAAGAGCAAAGTTTTGAGCGTGCGGCTGGCGTATTGTGTTTAACACAATCGGCGGTGTCGCAACGAATAAAGCAGTTAGAACAACATTTTGCTCAACCAGTATTAATTAGAGGCCAGCCGATTGAAGCCACAGATTTAGGTAAGCAGCTATTAAAACACTATTACCAAGTTGTGCAGTTAGAAGCCGACTTACTTCCTAGCGCTATGCCGCATTCACCCCAAACACCGTTAACCTTGCATATTGCCACCAATGCAGACAGCTTAGCCACCTGGCTAATTCCGGCAATAGCCCCGGTGATTAAGTCACATTTAATAGAAATTAATCTGCTCATTGAAGGTGAAGACCGCACGATTAATAGGTTAAAGGATGGCCAAGCTTTTGGGGCTATTTCTGTGCAATCTACAGCTATTAAAGGTTGCCAATTGGCTCGGCTGGGAAATGTTGACTATCTGTTGGTTGCGTCACCTGAGTTTAGTCGTCATTACTTCCCTAACGGAATTAGTGCTGACAGTCTTAGAAAAGCACCGGGTATCGCTTTTGATCATAAAGACAATATGCACACACGATACATTCAACAGCATTTTGGACTCACGCAAGGTGAATATCCATTACATACTGTACGTTCATCAGATGCCTTTGTGACCATGGCCAAGCACGGTGCGGCATATGGATTAGTGCCAAAAACGCAAATTAAACCAGAGCTGGCTTCAGGTGAGTTAGTGCATATATGTAAAGAGCATATCATCACTGAAACGCTTTACTGGCACCATTGGATTTTACTTAAAGGTGTTTATAAAGACGTTTCAGATGCGATTGTTGCCCACGCTCAAGCGGTATTAGATTAAGCGAAACAGAGTCTTACCTAAACTGAGTCTTACCCAAATCTGAGATTAGCCCAGCTTTGATTATCCATGGCTAATCAAAGTTTGATTATCTTCACTGGGGACAATGGTGTCGGCAACAGATAACATGGCAGAGGTTAATTGGGTTAATTGTTCTGCGCTAATGGTATATGGCGGCATGATGTAGATATAGCGACTAAAAGGCCTTACCCACACACCTAAATCAACAAAGGCTTTTTGCAAGGCTGCGGTATTAACTGGAGAGAGCATTTCTATTACTCCGACACTGCCGAGCACTCTTACATCTTTTACCTGCTTTGACGCCATGGCAGCGGGCAAGGTGCGTGTTAAATGTGCTTCAATGTCTTTTACCTGCTGTTGCCAATCGCCTTTAAGCAGTAAGTCTAAGCTGGCGGTTGCTGCTGCACATGCCAACGGGTTACCCATAAAAGTGGGCCCATGCATAAACACGCCAGCGGGTGAATCACTAATACCACAGGCCACTTCGTCACTGCATAAGGTGGCAGCAAGACTAATATATCCACCAGTTAAGGCTTTACCAACACACAAAATATCGGCCTCAATATTGGCATGCTCATAAGCGAATAGGGTGCCAGTACGGCCAAATCCAGTGGCTATTTCATCTAATATCAGTAACACATCATATTGGTCACAAAGTTGGCGCAGTTTAACCAGATAAGCAGGGGAGTAAAAACGCATTCCGCCAGCACCTTGCATGATGGGTTCAATAATTACCGCGGCGATATCTTGGTGGTGTTGTGTAAATGCGGCATCTAACGCGAGTGTATCGGTTTGATTAAGCGGATCATTAAACTTAGACGTTGGCGCAGGGATAAATACTTGTTTAGTCACATTGTTGCCAAACATGGTATGCATTCCACCGTCTGGATCGCACACGCTCATCGCTGCAAAGGTATCACCGTGATAACCACTTTTTACGGTCATAATGCGTTGTTTTTGTGGCTGATTGCGGCCTTGCCAATATTGCAGCGCCATTTTTAAGGCGACTTCAACTGCAATCGAGCCAGAATCGGCTAAAAAGACTTTGGTTAAATTGGCGCTGGTCATCTGCACTAAACGTTTTGACGTCTCAATAGCGGGTTGGTGGGTTATGCCGCCAAACATGACATGACTCAGTGTTGACAGCTGTTGTTGCATTGCAGCAACAATGGTCGGATGACTGTAACCGTGCACACATGACCACCATGAACTCGTGCCATCAATAAGCACTTTACCGCTGTCTAATGTCAGTTCACATCCCTGGGCCGAAACGACGCCATATACAGGCAGAGACTGGGTCATCGAGGTATAAGGGTGCCAAATGTGTTGTTGATCGAAAGCGTAGTCGATAGTGGTGTTTGTGTCGGAAAATGCCATAATTATAAGTGCTCGTTTTTTGACCGCTAGTAAAGCGTGAAATGGTTACTGCGTTGACAGTTTACGGACTCAGGGTATCCTAGCCAACATAAAATCAAAATAAAGGAATGATCCATGTCGTTAGCTGAAGTTCGTCACGATTGGCAAAAAACAGAAATCGAGGCATTATTTGCGTTGCCTATGAATGATTTATTGTTTAAAGCCCACAGTATTCATCGTGAAACATTTGACCCTAACGAAGTGCAGATCAGTCGTCTTTTATCGATTAAAACCGGTGCATGCCCAGAGGACTGTAAATATTGTCCACAAAGTGCGCGCTATGATACCGGTCTAGAAAAAGAACGTTTACTTGAAATTGAAAAGGTATTAACTGAGGCTAAAAGTGCTAAAGCTGCTGGTGCATCACGTTTTTGCATGGGCGCTGCTTGGCGCAATCCGCGTGACAAAGACATGCCATATTTAACACAAATGGTAAAAGATGTCCGTGCTTTGGGCATGGAAACCTGTATGACATTAGGCATGCTATCGCCTGACCAAGCCAGCAGATTGGCTGATGCAGGTTTAGATTATTACAACCATAACCTTGATACCTCACCAGAATATTACGGCGATGTTATCACCACTCGTACTTATCAAAGTCGTTTAGATACGCTGACAAACGTGCGAGCCTCTGGGATGAAAGTCTGTTCTGGCGGGATTGTCGGTATGGGCGAGCAAGCCACCGATCGCGCAGGTTTATTGCAGCAACTTGCTAATTTAGAACAACATCCAGATTCAGTACCGATCAACATGTTAGTAAAAGTGGCCGGTACACCGTTTGAGAATATTGATGATCTTGACCCGCTTGAATTTGTCCGCACCATAGCAGTGGCTCGGATTATTATGCCTAAGTCGCGGGTGCGTTTGTCTGCCGGACGTGAAAGCATGAGTGATGAACTGCAATCAATGTGTTTCTTTGCGGGGGCTAATTCAATTTTCTACGGTTGTAAGCTATTAACTACGCCAAACCCAGAAGAAAATGATGACATGAGTTTATTCCGACGTTTAGGGTTACATCCTGAGCAAGGTCCACAAGCCAACATCGAATCTGATAGCGCATTATTAGCCAAAGCGAGTGCTAAGCAAGATAAGTCGACTAAGCAGTTCTTTGATGCAGCTGCGCTATAATTTTACATGACGTTATTAGGCCAGACTGATATGGGGCAGCACCCATTAACCGAGCGGATAAGTAATAAGCTTGCTGATCTGCAGGCGGCAGGCCTTTTACGCCAACGACATGTGTCGGAAACCAAGCCACGTGTAATGGTTGATTTTAGCCATAATGATTACTTAGGCTTAGCCCATGAACCTGCTTTAGTTCAAGCTCTGTATGCTGGAGCGCAGCAGTATGGTGTTGGCAGTCGTGCATCACCTCTTGTTAGTGGTTATAACCAAGCCCATTTTGCCCTTGAACAGCGTTTATGCGAGCTGACGGGGCATCAAGCGTGCATGTTATTTAGTTCTGGTTTTAGCGCTAACAACGCGTTAATGAAAACCTTGTTTAGCAACAAGGATACTGTCTTAGCCGACAAGTTAGTGCATGCCTCAGTAATTGATGGCTTAAAAGACAGTGGTAGTCAGATTCGGCGCTTTTTACATAACGATGTTAGCAGTGCAACGCGACTGATCGAGCGCAACCCTCACACAGCTGTGGTTACTGAAAGTGTATTTAGTATGGACGGTGACATTGCCCCGATAGCTGAATTATCTCGCTTATGTCAGCAACATGATTGTTGGCTGATTGTCGATGATGCCCATGGCTTTGGGGTATTACCTAGCTCGTTTGTTAATGCCAATAATGTGGATATTCAGGTGGTGACATTCGGCAAAGCATTAGGAGGTCAAGGCGCGGCAATTTTAGCCTCTAAAAATGTGATTGATTACTTAGTGGCAACCTCGCGTGAATATATTTATTCTACCGCGTTATCGCCCGCAAATGCTCAGTTGGCATTAGCGGCGATTAATTGGCAGCAAGACCATCCACAGTTATTAACACAATTAACGGCAAACATCGCCTTATTCAGGCAAGTTGCACTTGAGCATCAACTTGAGATCACGCCTTCAATGACAGCGATCCAGCCGATTATGATTGGCGATAATCATCGTGTTTTAGTTATTGCTGAGCACCTAAAACAACAAGGTTTTTTGGTGGGGGCTATTCGCTCACCAACGGTGCCAGTCGGGCAGGCCCGTCTTCGTATTACGTTAAATGCACAGCATCAAGCCAGCGATATTTGTGCACTGGTTAGTGCAGTGGCCCAGCTTATTCAGCACAATGATGTTAATGATATTTAGTTAGCAGCATTAACATCCTGGCAGTAGCTAAATAAATCGTATCTTTGAGAACCCTCATGACGTTAGATAACTCGATTGCAAACAAGTTTTCAAGAGCAGCACCTTTGTATAAGCAACATGATGTGTTGCAGCGTATGAGTGCTCAGCAATTATTACAGCATGCCAATTTATATGGCACTCTACTTGATATTGGAGCCGGTCCGGGTACATGTTTTAAAGCTTTCAATGACGTGAAACAGGTTATCGCGGCAGATATTGCGCATGGCATGCTAACGCAATTGGCGCAACAGTATTCTGATTACTTATGCCTTTGTTGTGACGCTCAAGCGCTGGGTTTACAAAGTGCATCTATTGACAGCATTTATTCCAATTTAGCTTTGCAGTGGTGTCAGACGCTACCCAAAGCTTTTAATGAATTTCATCGCGTATTACGAGTGGGCGGTGAATGTCATCTCAGTGTTGTTATTGATGGCAGCTTGGCTGAATTGCAAACGTTAGGGTTTCACGTCAATCAATTTCACTCTGTATCAGCCCTTAAGTCTGCTTTTATCACCTCGCAAACAATGCCTCCTGATTGGGATAGTATCGATATCCAGGTTGAGACTATTACGGTTTATTTTGCCGACTTACGTAGCTTACTTTATTCAATTAAAGGGGTGGGGGCATCCAGTGCTCAAGCAGATGAAGAAAAGCAACGCGCAGTGTTGAGCAAACAACAATGGCAGCAACGGGTTGCATTAGCTGAAAGCTTACGTACCGACAAAGGTTTACCATTAACTTATCAAATTGCGTATATCCGCGCTAAACGAGGCTGAAGCTATGTTGTATTTTGTGACTGCAACAGACACTGACAGTGGTAAAACGCTAATTTCAGCGGCACTTTTATCCAAGGCTACAGGTAATAAGTGTGGCTTTAAACCCATAGCATCAGGGTGTGAGTCTACAGAAGATGGCTTGCGCAATAGCGATGCCATGATGCTAATGACCCAATCTAATATGGATTTGCCATATCAAAGTGTTAATCCTATTTGTTTTGCCCCAGCAATTGCACCGCATATTGCCGCTAGGCAAGTAAACCATACTTTAACTGCCCAAGGTGTTCTTGACACTATGTACCACCCGGCGATGCAAAGTGCTGATTTTGCCTTAATTGAAGGTGCAGGTGGTTGGCGTTTACCATTGGGCAATGGCGAATATTTGTCTGATACAGTTAAATTATTGCAAGCTAAGCTGCAAAATACTAAGCCACAAACTGAATTAGTCAATCACATTAATTACCCATCAGATTGGCCATCGAGTATCGACGTTATTCTCGTCGTAGGCATGAAGCTAGGTTGTTTAAATCATGCTTTATTAACTCAAGAAGCCCTGCTAGCAGATGGATTAACGATAGCTGGTTGGGTTGCAAATCAGGTGGATCCTCAGATGGCTTTTATTGATGACAACCTCGAGAGTTTAAAGCAAATAATGACAGGTCCATTTTTGGGATATGTGCCTTATTTGGCTAAGCCGACGGCGATTAATGCCGCCCGTTACCTGCAGATGCCTAGCTAATTCAAATGTCGACATAATCGTCAATATAAGGCCCAACCTTTGTCACGCATCATGCTGTAAAAGCAAAGTGATGGGTCATAAAAGATGGGCTAAAAAATCAATTTATTTTACTTATAATAACTAGTTTGCAATCGGCATCACGCGATTTCTACCTAGGCGTTTTGCATCGTAAAGTAGCTTGTCAGTTGCCTCAATGAGTTGCGATACATTTTGTTTAGGTTTCCATTCTGCCACCCCAAAAGAGGCGGTTATTGAGTCAATTACTTTATCGCTACGTCGATCTTTGACACTGAGCTTTTCTATGGCTCTACGTATGCCTTCGGCCAGCTGCCTGGCTACCCTAAACTGACTATTGGGAACGATAATAGCAAACTCTTCGCCACCAAAACGGTACAATTTTACTCCGTCACGACACGCTTCTTGGGTCCGCTTAGCCACTGTTTTTAGGACTAAATCGCCGAGTTGATGGCCAAAACTATCATTGAATATTTTAAAGTGATCAATATCAATTAAAATTAAACAAGTACCTACAGGTGATGAGCTTACTTGCGCTTCTATATCAGTATTAAATGCGCGGCGATTTAGCACATTGGTTAATGCATCAAATAGCATGTCTTTTTCAGATGCGGCTAAACGTGTTTTTAGAGTATCAATTTCAGATTGTGCTTTTTGTAGCTGTTCAGTAAAACTGACCGTGCTAGAACGAATACTGGAAGATTCTTTGACAATATTTCTAACAATGCCAATAACTTGTTCAAGTGAGAAGCCTTGATTTTCAAGATCACTTAATTTTTTAAAATCTTTATCAATTTGCTTCTGAAATGTTTCAGTATCTAAATTAGTGTCTTTGAGTGATTGGGATAATTCACATACCATAGCATCTAAATTTTTACGCATATCACGCACATCAAGCTCTACTGGATCCGCAACATATTTACGATAAATTAGCTCGCTAGTTACTGGTGAACATGTTTGATTTTGTTTGACTGCGGTATCTAACTCTTGATTCAGTAAGGGGTTTTGTTCACCCACATAAGCATACCAAAGTGCATAGTTTGTTGGTGTGGTAGGGATTTTATATTTTAACATTAACGGAACCGCTTTTTTTAAATTGGCAGCAGCGGTTTGCAATAGTGTGTTAGACATTATGTGCCTCATGAACTGGGCTGAAAAAGACTTTTAAAATCTATAGTTAAATAAATATAGCAATAATAGCAGGGGTTATACCATCCTATTATGAGGATACAAATTAAAAAAAAGCACCCTAGGATGCTTTTTTTGTAGATAACGTGATATTAAAACACATAAGAGACAGCAAACATTGGCCCAGTAAAGCTGTAGTTAATATTATAGTCAAAGGTACGTTGCTCAATATTGCCGATTTTACGTGTCTTTTCGATAGTAACGTCGACATCATAGTAGTTATATGCCAATTTTAGCGACCAGTTATCACAAATTTTTGCTTCGACCCCTAAACGGACATCGACAAGTGATCCATCTACATCATCATATTTGATTGAAAAGTAATGCGCATGAGCATCAAATATCCAGCCAGGGTAAAACTCGTAAGATCCATAAAGACCGATATCAGGCAAAGGGGCCGTTATCGTTTCATCGATAATTTCTGGCGTTGCTACTGAATTACTGCATAAGGTTGAATCTGGAACACAGATGCCTATGGTGCCTTTAAAGGCCGTTTCGACAAACATGGCGTGTAAACCTAGCGACACACCAACCGCGTAATTTGTACCTTGCCAGACATCATAACCGTACCCTATACGCAAAATATCTATATTCAGTGAGGTATTGAGTTTCGAGCCAGTTTCAATCAGATAATCTTTACCATCAATATCTTCAAGAATAAAATCTTGTGATACCGTTTCTGTATCTGCTTTGCGATCCAACGATTTCCAATCAATATAAATGTTGTGGCGTTGGTTGAAAGAAAAGGTAAATTCAAAATAGGGTAAGTATTGTGCTTCAGCTAGAAGAAGTTCGTCTTCAAAGTCCACCGGGAATGTACCGCCGGTTTTAGGGTTTGTGGCAATAAAGTTTGAATCGGAGTTGGCATAAAACATACCGATATCAAGAGTATATCCATCAGTAAAAGTTGTGCTTTGTATTGATGGCTCGGACTCAGCATAAGCCGTTCGAGTGATGAGTATCAACAATACTATATAAAAAAAAGATCTTATCATTGAAACTCCGCACTTATTATTTTTACTATCACAAGATATGCGTCTTCATATGATGTTGTTGTCAAATCTAATCCCTAATCTATTGTATGCAGATATCCAAAATAAGAATTATCAAATGCATACTCAAAAACATCAAATTTATATAAATAGGACCAACCGTTCATTAGCCATACTAGCACTTTGTTACTAGATGTGAAATATTTGTATGTGTTTATTGCGCTAAATCAAGTTTTCAGCAGTAGTTTGAAGTCAAAGGCGCAAAAGCAATCATTTTGACTGCAAGGCCTTATGGGATTGGGCGTCAGAGTGTTGACGTTACAGTGGTGAGTGGCAGTAATGTGGCAAAACGAAAAGTAGAGTAGAATATTGACCCTACTTCTTCGTTAGATATGTAGCGTAAGTGTTAACGTTTGCGGGCGTTTGTTTTAGTCACTAACCAGAGTTTATTCTGGCTCGTCGGTGTCAGAAACTTCTTCTTCAACATCGTCAAATTCAATTTCAACTTTAGAACTTGCTGGCGCATGAATAGTACCAACGACAGCATAAAACGGCTTACCTTTTGCTAGACGGCAATACTTAGACCACAATAACTCCATTGGTGTTGTTGCGGGTAACATGCCTTGAAGAACGCGAATAAACTGGTCTTCGTCAACATTACAAGGTAATTGCGAGCCATCGGCTAGATTTTTCATTGCTTGACCGTGTTGTTCAAGCAAGTCAGCTTCCTTACTGGTAAAATCACCACAACGCTTAAACCCCATAGGGAAATTCGCGTCATCATAGAAGCGTTTAGTTGACTGAAAACTGTTGCTATGACCATTGGAGTTAGCATCAATACCTTGTTTTGCATTGATAAATGATTGCTGAGACATGGCTAATACCTTCTAAATTGTGAGATATAAACATTTGCAACTGGAGTATTGGCTAGTATTATCATTTTTTAAATCAAAATATTTTGTCCTTAATGGTAAAGAATTTTTATGGATACAGATTTATTAAAAACCTTCTTAGAAGTATCTCGTACTCGACACTTTGGTAAAGCGGCTGAAAATCTCTACCTTACCCGAAGTGCTGTTAGTTTTAGGATAAAACAGCTAGAAGGTATTTTGGGGATAGAGCTGTTTGAACGTTTGCGTAACAATATTCAACCTACCCCAGCAGGTGAGAGAATGTTGGGTCATGCTGAGGCGGTGCTTAATGCCTGGGAGAGGGCAAAACAAGATATTATTTTGAATCAGCAGCACAATGCTCAGTTGGCTTTATCGGCTGGTAATAATATTTGGGATGCTTATTTACAAGGTTTTTTACAGCCACTGCATTTAGGTTTGGAAGGTGTTGCTTTGAGGACTGATGTTTTGTCTGCATCAGTGATGACTCGCCAGCTTATTGAACGCACTTTAGATATTGCGATTACCTTTGATCCTCCAAAACTTGATGGGGTCACATTAGTTAAGCTTGCTCAAGTAAAACTGTATCTAGTGTCCAAACAGCAGGGCGTTAAGCTGGCTCAAACGGCTAATTTACCTTATATAAAAGTCGATTGGGGCACAGCCTTTAATATCACTCACGCCCAAGATTTTACCATGTTGCCTTTACCTGTCCTGCATACCAGCTCTGCTCGCATGGCATTGGATTTTATGTTGAATAATAGTGGCTGTGCATTTTTGCCTGAAGCACTCATTCAACCCTATTTAGATAATGGCACTTTATCTCGCGTAGATGATGCAAAATGTATCTATCGACATGTGTATGCTGCTTATTGGGCTGAAAATGAAAGGCTTGCCTATATTGAACAAGCTATTTCAATATTAACAACAGATAAACTTACGGTTTAGTATTTACTGGGCAGTTGTTAGAATACTAGTGGCCAAATAATGATCCCCCAGGTGATAGTACACAAGACGAGACTGATGAATACTGCTGCTGAAGCAATATCTTTCGCTTGACCACTAAGAGGATGAATTTCATCTCCGACGCGATCTACAACTGCTTCAATCGCAGAGTTTAATAATTCGACAATCAAAACAATTAATAGGGTCATGATAAGTAGAATGCGTTCAGTTGCACTGATATTGAGTAATAGTGCAACAGGGAACATTAAGCCGGCCAGTACGGTTTCTTGTCTAAATGCGGCTTCATGTTTCCATGCAGACTTTAGCCCCTTCATTGAAAATCCCGTTGCTCGAAAAATGCGCTTTAGACCATGATTATTCTCAGGTTTCATTAAGTAAATTATCTTTTTGGTTTTAATTGTGCAGATTGTAACATTCCATTCATAGGCTTCCAGCAGTAATTTAACCTTTTGATGAGTTAAAGTTACAAGATAATAGCGATTTCAATCATCAATAATGTCCTCAGTCGGTGTTGATTCTACTCGTCTTTCCCTTCAGCTTAAGTGGATAATTCTTAGTTTTGTACTAAGCTTAAGAAGGTTTAAGTCAAGGTCGTGCTAATCATAAAATTAATGCCAGCTTATGATTCTTATTGGTAATGAGTGGCCACCTTGATATGGATTTGATTAATTGCAAGGATTGCATATGCCTAAGATACCCTCGGTTATATTTTCACTGATGATTGCACTGTATAGTTTAACAACGCACAGTGCTGTTTTATCTAAACCTCCCATCCAGTTAGCAACACAATATCAACCAGATATTACCGTCGCTGAGTATTTAGTCAGTGAAAAACTTGATGGTGTGAGAGGTTATTGGGATGGTCGTCAAATGCTGACTCGTAGTGGCCGAAAAGTGGCGTTACCAGCATCATTTACCTTGGGCTTTCCTGAAGTGGCTATTGATGGCGAACTCTGGTTAGGGCGTAATCAGTTTGAGCATATTTCAGCATTAGTTAGGCGTCTGGATACATCCGCTGAAGATTGGCAACAAGTAAAGTTTATGATGTTCGACTTACCAGATCATCCTGGCACTTTTGTTGAACGCTATTTAGCGATGCAAAAATGGGCTGAGCAAACTGATCCCACTCATTTACAGGTTATTAAGCAGGACACAGTAGCGACAACAGAGGCACTGTTCGATCGACTCGATAGTGTTGTGAATGCCGGTGGGGAAGGATTAATGTTACATTTTAAACAAGCTCATTATGCCGTGGGGCGCAGCGAGTATATTGTTAAACTTAAACCTAAATACGATGCTGAAGCCGTGGTTATTGGTCATACCCAAGGAAAAGGTAAATATCGAGGTCAATTAGGCGCGTTAATTGTAAAAACGCCGGCTGGAATTGTGTTCAATATTGGCAGTGGTTTTAGTGATAAACAGCGAGAAAATCCGCCGTTAATTGGTTCAGTCATTACTTATCAGTATTTAGGCTTAACTCAAAAAGGCACTCCAAGGTTTGCTAGTTTTTTGCGCGAACGGCCATCACAATAGTCAGCTCCTTTACATTAACTCTAGTGTCACTGTGCCTGCACATTACGCTTGAGTTAACATGAGTAAAGTCGGGCTGGTGGATACACAATGACAAATCAGATCGTTAATTCTGTGCTGTATGCAATCTGGATATAATGGCGATGATAAATGATGGATGATAAATATCTTTTGAACGTTCACTCTGTGCTATTCGTCTGTATGGGTAACATTTGCCGTTCGCCAACAGCAGAGGCTATCTTTCGGCAACTAGCTAAGCAGTATTCACTTCAGCTTGAAATCGATTCTGCCGGCACTATCGCCTATCACCAAGGTCATTCTCCTGATCGTCGCAGCATGATTGCAGGCCATAAACGTGGACTTGATTTTACCGATATCAAGGCTCGACAGGTCATTGATGCTGATTTTGAGCACTTTGATTTAATTTTAGCGGCAGATGTTTCTAATTTAGCTGAGTTAACTGAGCGATGTCCTGTGCATTTACGGTATAAGTTACGGTTGATGTTAAGCTTTGGAGATTCTGCGGTTAAAGAAGTGCCTGATCCATATTATGGTGGGGAAAAAGGGTTTGAGAGGGTTATTGACTTGCTTGAGGCTAGTTTAACGGCATTAGCAGTATCACTAGCTTCACATTGAAATGTATCACTATGACAAGAGGTTTTTGAATGACTAGGCCGTATATGTATTAACAACCTAGTCGTGGATCGGGCTTAATCGTTATAACGTTTGCCAGATCGTTTTAGTTTCTCTTGTTCTATCTTTTGTTGTTTGATCAGTTCTTTTTCAGCCAGCTTACGCGCGACTTCAACTTTTTCGACTTCAGCCATTGCCGGTGTTTCAAGGCTTAATAAGCCAATTTTACCTGAGCGGTACTCATGCAGTAATAGTTCAGAGACCTTATGGTAATCAACACGCCCACCAGGACGGAGTGCTCCGCGAGAACGGCTAATGGCTTCGAGTAATTCAATATCACTGTCAGGCAGCGATTTAAGCTTATAACGCTCGCAAATTTCGTCGGGGTAGGCTTTAAGGAAATAAGCTGCAGCAAACATGGCCACATCTTCGTATTCCATTGCTGTGTCTTTAATTGCACCAGTGACCGCTAGGCGATAACTGCTGGCTTCGTTATCGACTTTAGGCCATAAGATCCCTGGCGTGTCTGACAAAACGATACCGTTACGTAAGTTGATCCGCTGCTGATTTTTAGTTACCGCGGGTTCATTACCTGTTTTAGCAATAGTGCGGCCCGCTAGGGTGTTAATAATTGTTGATTTACCGACGTTAGGAATGCCCATTATCATGGTACGAATATCTTTTTCCATGGTGTCACGGTGCGGCACTAGTTTGCGACAAAGATCAGGAATACTTCTTACCATTCCCGGTTGTAGGGTGGTGATTGCCGATGCCTGTACACCTTGCTCACGCTCTAGGTATTCAATCCACTGAGCCGTAATTTCTGGATCCGCTAAATCAGATTTATTGAGCAGTTTAATACAAGGTTTATCACCGCGAAGTTGTGACACCATTGGGTTTTCACTGCTGTATGGAATACGTGCATCGAGCACTTCAATAACGAGATCCACTTGAGGCATCGCCTCCTCGATCTCTTTACGTGCTTTGTGCATGTGTCCTGGATACCACTGAATTGCCATGATGTTGCCTTATAAATCGGAGAGTAAATAACAATAAATACAAAAGTGATATTCTACCTCGTAAGTGGATTAAATGCATAAAAAAAGCGCCTTAAGGCGCTTAGTATCGTTGTTAAATACACTATGAGTGCTTAAATCACGCCTAATTCGCGTAATCTTTCCATCAAATAGCTATCAGCCGTATAACGCTCAGATAACACCACTTGTGGATTTGGGTGTAAAAACAGCGGTAACGAGATACGAGACTTGGTTTTGTCTGTGCCTTGAGGATTGATGACTCTGTGAGATGTTGATGGGAAATAGCCGCCTGAGGCCTCTTGTAACATGTCGCCGATATTAATAATAATGCTACCAAAATCACTTGGCACATCAATCCATTCACCTTCTTTAGTCAGCACTTGTAAGCCAGGCTCATTCGCTGCTGGTAACAAGGTAATTAAGTTAATGTCTTCATGCGCAGCAGCACGGATTGCGCCCATTTCCTCATCTCCTTTCATTGGAGGATAATGAAGAATGCGTAACAAGGTTTTTTGGCTTTGCGCAATCATGTCGGGTAACGGAATACTATATTTAGCCGCAACGTCTGCAGGAGTGTACTGTTCAATCCAGCTCAGTAATTCAGACGCTAGCGCATTAGCGTGTTCGTAGTAAGCAAGGATATTCGCCTTTAACGACTCTGGAATGCGTCCCCAAGGGTATACGTGATAATATTCTTTGATATCTTTTACGTTATTGCCTTTAGCCGTTTCAGAAATTGATGCGGGAAAGAAGCCATCATGTGTTTCAGCTTTAAACAAAAAATCATTTTTTTGTTCTGACTGAAAGAAGCCATACCACTCATTGTATATATCTTCAACAAGCTGCTTTTGAATTGGGTGGTTAGTAAGTACACCAAAGCCGGTTTCGCGCAGTGATTCAACAAAATGTTGGGCACTATTAGGTGCTTGGTAATCAATTGTATTTAGTTTCATTATGTATTTCTTATTAGTGTGTTGACCCACCGTAATGGTAACCTTAGTCACACTCTGCCGCAATTATTTGCGTGATATCACTCCATTTTGATTTGAGCTGAAATGATTGATGACACGTATTCATTATTACTAGACTGTGGCAAACAAACTCAACGAGATCTGACCATGAATAATTTAACTGAATTTGAACAGTATGTGATCGAGCAAAAAG
This sequence comes from Shewanella sp. SR43-8, assembly GCF_014163775.1. Classification (NCBI taxonomy): domain Bacteria; kingdom Pseudomonadati; phylum Pseudomonadota; class Gammaproteobacteria; order Alteromonadales; family Shewanellaceae; genus Shewanella; species Shewanella sp. SR43-8. The sequence goes on from NZ_JACJDX010000002.1 coordinate 292,015, forward strand.
GCACCGAGCGTCCTTTTAGTGGCGAATTTGTTGATCATGATGCACAGGGTGTGTATTTATGTAAAAAATGCCATGCACCACTTTATAAGAGTGAGTATAAATTTAATGCTCATTGTGGCTGGCCAGCATTTGATGATGAAATTAAGGGGGCAGTAAAGCATACACTCGATGCTGATGGTCACAGAACCGAAATTACCTGCGCACAATGCGGTGGTCATCTAGGCCATGTGTTTGAAGGAGAACATTTAACCGATAACAATATCCGTCATTGTGTCAATTCGGTATCAATGATTTTTAAAGGCATTGATGAGCTTTCAGTATCAAATTTAGCTACGCCTTCTTTCGAAAAAGCGACTTTTGGTGCTGGCTGTTTTTGGTGTGTTGAAGCTATCTTCGCTCAGCTTAATGGCGTGCAAAGTGTTAAGTCTGGTTATTGTGGCGGTGATGCTAAAGATGCCAATTATGATGCGGTATGTTCGGGTAAAACAGGCCATGCAGAAGTCGTTCATATTGAATTTGATCCCACGGTTATTCAATATGACACACTCCTTAGTGTATTATTTGAAAGCCACGATCCGACCACACTTAATCAGCAGGGAAATGATAAAGGGCCACAGTATCGTTCAGCTATTTTTGCGCATAACAGTGATCAAATTGATACCGCTAACCGATTTATTAACGCCTTAACTGAACAACAAGTGTGGTCTAGACCGATAGTCACTGAAATAAGTGCATTTGATACATTCTACCCGGCTGAAAGTTATCATGATGAATATTTCACTAAACACGGGCAACAACCTTATTGTCAGCTAGTGGTTAAGCCAAAATTTGATAAAGTGATGAGTAAGTTTGCTGATAAACGTAAACGTTAAATCAGTATTTTTTGCAGGTACAAAGACTCACGATAGAAAAAGGGACTGAATATTCAGTCCCTTTTTATTGATTAGCGTATTAATCGTTTAATCCAATTTATCATCGGCTACTTTATAGTGCGGATCTTCAATAAGGTTAACTTCAACTAAATCACGTGCTTTATGCAGTAGTGCTTTACAATCTTGGCTTAAGTGACGTAAGTGCAACCGCTTTCCTGCCGTAACATAACGTTCAGCTAAGGTATCAATCGCTTCTAATGCGGAATGATCTGCCACGCGTGAATTTTTAAAATCAATAATCACATCTTGGTTATCATTTTCAGCATCAAACAGTTCAAGAAAGTTTGCCACTGAACCAAAGAACAAGGGGCCATTTAAGCGATATATTTTCCAGCCGTTATCATCTTCAGTTATGTCAACATTAATGTGCTTTGCGTGTTCCCATGCAAACACTAAGGCAGATACAATTACACCGACAAACACTGCAAAGGCCAGATCGGTAAAAACAGTGACAGTGGTGACTAATATAATCACAAATGCATCATGCTTAGGCACTTTGTTCATGAATTTGAAGCTGGCCCATTCAAAAGTGCCTATGACCACAATAAACATCACACCAACTAATGCTGCCAGTGGAATAATTTCGATAAACGCGGAACCAAACAGAATAAATGCCAGTAATGCTAATGCTGCCGTGATGCCAGATAAACGACCTCTACCGCCAGAGTTAATGTTAATCATTGACTGGCCGATCATCGCGCAACCACCCATAGCACCAAAGAAACCACTGGTAATGTTGCCCACACCTTGGCCGACACATTCTTTGTTACTTTGACCACGAGTATTGGTCATTTCGTCAATCACTGTTAGCGTTAATAATGACTCAATTAATCCTACCGCGGCTAAAATACAGGCATAAGGTAATATGATGTAAAAAGTGTCAAAGCTAAATGGCACGCTAGGGATGGCAAATGAAGGCAAGTTACCTGCAATAGTTGCAGCGTCATTGCCACTCATTGTTTTTAGAAAATCCAATACATTACTGGTTTCTAAATTGAAACCCACAGTAATCGCCGTTACCGTTAAAATAGCCACTAAGGATGAAGGCACTGCTGTGGTTAACTTGGGTAAGAAATGGATAATAGCCATGGTTAAAACCACTAAAGCTAGCATGATCATTAAGGGTTCTTGTGCCATCCAAATCATGTTGCCCGCGGCGTCTTTGACTTTAAATTGACCGAGCTGGGCTAAGAAAATTACAATCGCTAACCCGTTTACAAAACCAATCATCACTGGGTAAGGTACGATACGGATAAATTTCCCGAGTTTGAATACTCCCGCTAAAATTTGAATCAGTCCTGCTAACACCACTGCGGCAAATAAGTATTGCACTCCATGTTCAATTACCAGCGATACCATGACCACAGCCATAGCACCCGTGGCACCAGAAATCATGCCAGGCCGACCACCAATTAATGCGGTGATTAGTCCCATAATAAAGGCGGCATAAAGCCCGACCATAGGTTCAACATGAGCGACAAATGCAAAAGCAACGGCTTCAGGTATTAGGGCCAGCGCAACAGTTAATCCTGATAAAATATCGGCTTTGCTACTGCTTGTTTTATGGCGAATAAGATCGAACATTTAACCTCTGTTTTCATTGGTAAGTTAATAAAAAGTGATCAGTATATTAACAAAAAATACTCGTTGGCTGAACTGTGACATCCCTAATGTGATGTTTTAATTCGCTGAGGTATTTTTTATTAATCTTTTCAATAAAAAAGCCATGCTTAGCATGGCTTAATAAATGATGGGGCTAGTGAACCCCTAATTAATGCTACTTTGCCGGGCGTGCCATATCAGCTGATGCACTGTTGTTTATTGCGACTTTTGGCGCACTAGTTTCAGTTGCTTGGGCTTCATAAGTACGTCCTTGAGGCACCGCTTTCTGTTCACGAACATCCACTGTAGGTTTAGTCATGTCAGATGACACCATAGAACCGAAGCGACTTGCTTTTACAGGTGCTTTTGCTGCTGTAGTGGTGTCAGTAGAAACAACAGTCTCTACTGCAGGCGCAACGTCTTTAGCTGCAGGTTTAGCTTGACGAACGATTGCCGCAGGCTTGGCCATTGGTGCCGATGCATTAGATGTAACGGCTTTATCTTGTTTGCTTTCTGCGGTTGTTTCCATCGCCTCTAACGATGCTGCCTCAGCGACTAACGCTTGTTTAGCTGGAGCATCAATAGGGGTTTTAGCGATTTCAACTGCTGAAGTTTCAACTGCTGTAGTTTCAACTGTCGCTGCAGTTTCGATTACGTCAGCTGTGTTGACTACCGGAGGCGTTTCAGCTGCTTGCTCTTTTGCTGCAGGAGTGTCTGCGACAACGTTAGCAGGCTCAACATCAACCTTAGTCTCTTCTGTATCAGTCACTTCAGTCTTTTTAACATCAGCCTTGACGACTTCTGCCGCTGGAGTAACTGTTGCTGCATCAGTGGCAGTCACAGGCGTTTTAACCTGAGTTTTGGTTTTAGCTTGTTCAGCGTCTAACTGCTTCTCTAGCTCATCATTAGGTGTGAAAACGGCTTGTTGTGTCGACCCCGTTTCATCATCACGACGACGGCGTTGACCAGCAGCACGTAGGTGGCGAGGGCTACGACGACTACGACGTTGACCTTCACGACTTTCAGCTTCACTTTCTGATGCCGTGTCATCGGTATTCGCGCTTTGCTCATCAGTTTCTTTTGCAACATCAGAGTGGGTCGCAACCGTTTCATTAACAGTGTTGTCTTCAGCTGGAGCCGCTTCTGTTTTCACTTCGACGTCAGCTTTCACTTCAACAGCTGGAGTGTCTGTTTCAACTTGGGCAGTAGAGGTAACCTTGGTGATTTCTGTTGCTACATCAGCTGCTTCAACCGCCGTGCCTTCTGCTACTTCGGTCGTTTGCTCTGTTTTCTCTTTACGAGGCTGACGTCGGCTACGTGGTGCTCTAGTCTCTGATTTTTTATCATCAGATGCTTTCGGCTCAACATTGTTGGCTTCAGATGCGATCAGTTCTACTGATGATTCAGTTGATTTACTATCAATAACCTCGGTGGTTGATAATGCTTCATTCTGTTCACTTTCAATACGCACTTTACGACGCATGTTACGACGTTGGCGACGCTCTCTAGCGGCTTCTTGCTTTGGTGATTTCTCTACAGTGGCCTTAGGTTCTGCCACTTTAGCGTCAGCTACTTTGGTTTCGCTAACGGGTAATGCTTTGTCAACTTTGTCAGCTCTTGGTTTATTTTTAGCGTTGTCATCTTGAGCAGTATTTCGACTGTTTCGCTCATTACGCTTGTTCTGAGGACGACCTTCAGTGGTGTCTTTCGATTTGTCACTGTCATTGCGTTGACGACGGCTATCATTGCGCTTGTCATTGCGGTTACCACTATCGTTACGTGTCTCATTACGACGAGTGTTACGACGTGGGTTAGTCTGAGTGCTGTCTTTAGTCTGCGCTGTCGCTTTGGTATCTTTAACCTCAGTTTCACTAGCAGAGAATAGGGCGCTGATTGCTGAGATGACTCGTGAAAACAATCCTGTCTGAGTAGATGCTGTCGCAGGGGCAACATTTACAGGTGCGGTTTTGACGAGATCTTCTGCAGCTTTTTGTGGGGCTGCAAAGCCTTTTAATGCTGGTTCTGGTGATGCCGCACGCTCTAATTTACGAGGCTCATACAGTTTTGCTGCTGGCTGTTCTACGCGCTTATAGCTTGATTCACTGACTTCATCGTCACTCTTACGACGTACCACACGGTAATCTGGGGTTTGCATGTGTGCATCTGGAATGATGTACACTTCAACTTGATGACGCTCTTCAGTAATACGGATCGCTTTACGCTTTTCGTTTAATAAGAAAGCCGCCACATCAACTGGCACAATCGCTTCGATTTGTGTGGTGTTTTCTTTAATGGCTTCTTCTTCCATTAAACGTAAAATTGATAGTGCTAATGATTCAGTACTGCGAATAGTACCTTGGCCATGACAACGAGGGCATAAATGTGCTGCAGACTCTTCTAGTGATGGACGTAGGCGTTGACGCGACATTTCCATTAAACCGAAACGAGAAATACGGCCCAATTGAACACGTGCACGGTCATGGTGAACGGCATCACGCAAACGGTTTTCAACTTCACGCTGATGGCGAACAGGGGTCATATCGATAAAGTCGATAACCACTAAACCACCTAAATCGCGAAGACGTAATTGACGTGCAATTTCATCAGCTGCTTCAAGGTTTGTGTTCAGTGCAGTTTCTTCAATATCACCGCCTTTAGTGGCACGGGCAGAGTTGATATCAATAGACGTTAATGCTTCTGTGGGGTCAATAACAATTGATCCGCCTGATGGTAAACGCACTTCACGTTGGAATGCCGACTCGATTTGAGACTCGATCTGGAAGTGAGTAAATAGAGGCACTTCAGAGTCATATAGTTTGACGCGTTCGACAAAATCAGGACGAACTAAACCAATGTGCAGTTTAGCTTCTTCAAAAATACGTGGATGATCGATAAGGATTTCACCCACATCACGACGTAAATAGTCGCGAATAGCACGAACAATGACGTTGCTTTCTTGATGAATTAAGAAGGGGGCAGCCTTGCTTTGAGCGGCTTCTTGAATCGCATCCCAATGATGTTGTAGTACTTTCAAGTCCCACTTTAGTTCTGTTGACTCTTTGCCTACACCAGCCGTACGCACGATTAAGCCCATACCATTAGGTACTTCTAGCTCAGACATCGCTTCTTTAAGTTCGGTGCGCTCATCACCTTCGATACGACGAGAAATACCGCCAGCACGAGGGTTATTTGGCATTAAGACTAGGTAAGAACCAGCAAGACTAATAAAGGTAGTTAATGCAGCGCCCTTGTTGCCACGTTCTTCTTTATCGATTTGAACAATGACTTCTTGGCCTTCTTGCAGGACTTCTTTAATGTTTGGACGGCCTTGGAAGGAATATCCTTTAGGGAAATATTCACGACCAATTTCTTTTAGAGGTAAAAAACCGTGACGATCTGCACCGTAGTCAACAAATGCGGCTTCAAGTGACGGCTCTACGCGAGTGATTTTACCTTTATAGATATTTGATTTTTTCTGTTCATGACCAGGACTTTCGATGTCTAGATCATACAGTTCTTGCCCATCAACTAGGGCTACGCGCAACTCTTCTGATTGAGTTGCATTAATTAACATACGTTTCATGATGACGTGATTCTTCTAAATGAGGTCATCAAACAACACGATCTTTCTGCATTACGGGCCTGAATTAATCGGTATAACCTCACGGCTAGATCCAGGCAATTAGGTGCTCATTACTGTAAAACGCAGTCACTGCGTGTCGCATCCTATTTATGGCTTATTTTCTAGTGTTTACAAAAACAAGGAATTCGTTGACTTACAACCAACCCCATAAATTATGGTATTTTAATCCGTTAATGCCCAAGTCGAATCGGTTTGTTTGATAACAAGCTAAAATGTTGTTCGAATTTGGGGCGATTTACCACAGTTAAATTAAAATCTTTATTGAATACTTACGGTTTAATTGTACAAACGGTTTCTTATCGTTTTTTAATAAATACAATTTGCAAATCAATGATTTGCTACCGGTTAGGTTCATTTTTATAACTGCTAGTTTTTCGCATTTGGTGAAAGTTGTGAACACTTTATCCACTGTTTACTCTCAACCTGTGGGCAAATATAGCAACAATCGCTATTTTCAGCAATCAAAAGCCCATATTCTTTCGCGTATTTATTTGAAGTCCAATGCGGCAATAGCCAAGCATTTACCAGATAAGGTACACTATTACGGTTACTACTATATGGCGCATCATGAATACTGAAACCACCCCCCAAGTTGAATACGTGACTATCGACGAAGATCATTTTGAACAACGCATCGATAATTTTTTGCTGACTAAATTAAAAGGCGTACCGAAAAGCATGATCTATCGGATTGTGCGCAAAGGCGAAGTGCGGGTAAACAAAAAACGCATCAAGCCAGAATATAAATTACAAATCGAAGACATTGTTAGGGTTCCGCCTGTTCGTGTTGCCGAAAAAGACAATCGTAAGGCGCCATCGCCTAATTTATCAAGAGTGTCTCAGCTTGAAGAACGTATCATCCATGAAGATAATCATTTAATTGTGTTAAACAAGCCTGCCGGTATTGCAGTACATGGCGGAAGTGGTGTGGATTATGGTGTGATTGAAGGCTTACGCTCATTGCGTCCACAGCAAAAATTTTTAGAGTTAGTACATCGTTTAGATAAAGATACGTCTGGTGTGTTGCTTGTGGCTAAAAAACGCAGTGCCTTGAAGCATCTGCATGAACAATTACGCAGTAAAACCATGCAAAAAGATTATTTAGCCTTGGTGCGTGGCGAATGGCAGGCAAGTGATAAAGTGGTTAAAGCACCACTGTTAAAAATCACTTTAAAGTCGGGCGAACGCATTGTGCGAGTCAATAAAGAGGGTAAAGAGTCTGAAACCCGCTATAAGATTATGCAGCGTTATCAAGGTTGTACTTTAGTTAAGGCAAGTCCTGTTACAGGACGAACCCATCAGATACGAGTGCATTGTCAGTATGCTGGTCATGCTATTGCTTGTGATGATAAATACAGTGAGCAGCAATTTGATGACAGTATGCGGGCCTTAGGTTTAGACCGTTTGTTTTTGCATGCCGCAGAACTTAAATTTACTCATCCTGAAAATGATCAAGTTATGCAGGTTAAAGCGCCTTTAGACCCAGTGCTACTGAGCACACTTGAGAAGTTGAAAAGAGTATAAAGGCACACAGCAAATAGAGTAGGGCATTATATTGAACAGTAAAGAGAAAGCTTTTGACCTGGTTATTTTTGATTGGGATGGCACGCTAATGGACACTGTGGGTAAAATCGTGTCTTGTATGCAAAATGTCGCTCAAGAATTAATGTTACCCATTCCATCCGAGCAGGAAGTGAGAGATGTCATTGGTTTATCTTTACCCCAAATTATGCCGATTTTATTTGCTGATCATCAAAACCATCAACAAATTATTGATTGTTATCGACGTCACCATCTTGCGAGTGAGCTACTTACGCCTTTATTCGATGGCGTCGAATTACTGATCCGTAATCTATTTGATGCGGGTTATCATTTAGCTATTGCTACAGGGAAAGGTCGACAAGGTCTTGATAATGTATTAGCTCTCACAGGGTTAGGCGATTATTTTCATGCGACCCGTTGCGCCGATGACGCACAAAGTAAGCCGCATCCTGAGATGTTGTATTCGTTATTGGCTCATTTTGATGTTACCGCAGACAGAGCCATTATGATTGGCGATTCAATTCACGACTTAGCCATGGCCAATAATGCTGGCATGGCAAGTATAGGTGTGAGTTATGGTGCCAATAATGAATCAAGACTCAATCTATTAAACCCGCGTGCTATTGTTGACCAGCCTTGTGCGATTCGTGACTATCTTTAATTTTTATGGACGATGTTATGATGATAGTCGCATTACAGCATTGAAGATAAGTGTGTCCGACGCTGTATCGTATTCGCTTCTGTGTGATACTCAGCTTACTTCTGTGTTATGTCTCTTGTTATGACCACATCAAGTACAAACACCATTATCTATCCCCATCTCCCCTTATTAAATTCGATATCAGTATTTGCTGGTTGAGCATTCTGGTGCTTGACTGAGCACATCTACACCGTGCTGAGCGAGTAAATCTATCAGTTTAATTAATGGTAGACCGATTAGGGTGTTAGGGTCATCACCTTCTAAACGCTCAAACAGAGCTATACCTAAGCCTTCACATTTGAAACTTCCGGCACAATATAATGGTTGTTCTGTATTGATGTAGTAGCGAATTTGCTCCACAGATAAATGTTTAAAATGAACCGTAAACGGTTCAACACAAGATAACATTTGTTGATTAGCACTATTGAATACTGCAAGGCCGGTATAAAAAGTAATAGCTTGACCTGATGCCGCGCTTAATTGCGCTATCGCATTGTCTACTGTGTGAGGTTTACCAATAATTTGATCGTTAATCAGTGCAACTTGATCCGAACCAATAATTAATTGCGGCACTGATTTGTTCTCTATTAGTTGGGCGCCTGCGAATGCTTTTTGTTCGGCTAAGCGTTTGACTAAAGATAATGCGGTTTCATCTTTTGCTGGCGATTCATCAATATTAGGGTTAACACAGTTAAACGGCAGCATTAATTTAGCTAATAATTGCTGACGAAAAGGTGAGGTTGATGCAAGTACAAGATTGAATTCCATTGGCTTTGTTTCAGTATTTGTTGGCTAATAACAGAATATTAGTCAGTTTACTGTATTCATCTATGCAAATGGAGCATTTTTCTCGAGTAATGCTTGTGTGATTGGTTTGGGTTCGGTAAAATTTGCCAACTTTCAAATTCAATGCCGGATTTAAAGAGTACCTAAAGTTCGTTATTAGGTGAGGTTACCGTATTTTTACGGAAATTTTCTTTGACTCCAGCGTTTTCAAACTATAATATGCGCGCCTTATGCAAACAGTAAAGATACCGGTTTCAATTGATCCTATACGCGCTGCCTCTAGCGGCCTTCGTTATGAAGGTATCATTTTAGGCAAGCAACTAAAGCGATTAAGCGAGTTATGTGCCGGCGACTGTTCCGACGTAGTTGTGTCGTTGGAATGTGGCGTCGATTTACAGGGGATAGTCTACCTTCGCGGGAAGGCTGTGACGGAGCTCACTCTGCTATGTCAACGTTGCATGACACAATTTACTACTGAGGTTACGGTCGACTTTTGTTTTAGTCCTTGTAAGACTGAGGCAGAAATCGATGAGCTCCCGGATGCGTATGACCCAATTGAGTGTAATGAGATTGGTGAAGTACGTCTGCATCAATTGATTGAAGATGAATTGATAGTCGCTATGCCTATCATCCCGATGCACGATGATAATAATTGTAAGTCTGGGTCGAAAGATATAGTTGTAGGCGAGATCGAACCCGCTCATGAGGAGCGTCCAAATCCGTTTGCAGTGTTAGAAAAACTGAAGAGCAAGTAATCGTAGGAGACAGGTCCAATGGCTGTACAACAGAATAAAAAATCACGTTCAAAGCGCGGAATGCGTCGTTCACATGATTCATTGAGCACTGCTCAATTGTCAGTAGACGCAACTAGTGGTGAATTACATCTACGTCACAACGTGACTGCTGATGGTTTTTACCGCGGTAAAAAGGTTATCAACAAGTAATTTGTTGCTAATTGAATGACAAATCTGACGCTTGCGTTAGATGCGATGGGGGGCGATCACGGCCCCCACGTGACAGTGCCTGCAGCTTTGCAGGCATTGAAATTTAATACATCCCTAAAAATTATTTTGGTTGGCAATCAAACCGAAATAGAAAAATATATCCCTCAAGCTGATCCAACAACTTTATCCCGCATTGAAATAATTCATACCACTGAAGCTGTCACTATGTGTGATAGGCCCATTCATGCTTTGCGTTCACGTAAAAATAGCTCAATGAAAATTGCTATTGAACTTGTGCGCGATGGAAAAGCAGCTGCCTGCGTTAGCGCGGGTAACACGGGGGCGTTGATGGCGATGGCTAAGGTATTATTAAAAACCTTACCAGGCATTGATAGACCAGCATTGGTATCTTGTTTACCAGCTATGACAGGCAAGCCTGTTTATCTGCTGGATTTAGGCGCCAATGTTTCTTGCGATTCCGAGACTTTATTTCAGTTTGCTATTATGGGGTCGGTATTGTGTGAAGCTGTTCATAAAAAGTCCCGGCCGAAAGTGGCATTATTGAACGTTGGTATTGAAGCGATTAAAGGGAATGACCAAGTCCAACAGGCTGGCCAAATTCTTCAACATACGGACCAAATTAATTATATTGGTTTTGTAGAAGGCGATGAAATTTATACCGGTAATGTTGATGTGATCGTTTGTGACGGATTTGTCGGCAACATCACCTTAAAAACCTCAGAGGGCATTGCCAAGCTATTAGTTCATCAATTAAAACGCGGCTTAAATGATGGTTTTTTTGTGCGTTTACTCTCCAAACTCATCGCTCCTCGCATACAAGCAGTACTCAGTAAGATGAACCCCGACCACTATAACGGTGCAAGTCTGATAGGATTGCGCGGAATAGTAGTAAAGAGTCATGGTAACGCGGATGAAGCTGCATTTTTACAAGCATTAAATTTAGCAGCAACAGAAGCAAAACGTCGTCTTCCTGAAATGATTAAAGATCGTTTGGAGTCGATTCTTTTAGACATCAATAGCTGATCTCATATATGCACACAAAAATTCTCGGAACAGGTAGCTATCTACCTGTGCAAGTTCGTAGCAATCAAGATCTTGAAAAAATGGTTGAAACCAGTGACCAATGGATTGTTGATCGAACCGGTATCTCTGAGCGGCGTATTGCTGCAACAGACGAATCGGTTTCAACAATGGGTTATCAAGCGGCATTAAAAGCGCTTGAAATGGCTGGGATAGAAGCCAGTGATCTTGATATGATTGTTTGCGGAACCACAAGTGCATCAAACGCATTTCCTGCAGCAGCATGCGAAATTCAAGCCTTATTAGGCGTCAAAAATATTCCTGCCTTTGATATTGCAGCCGCATGTTCTGGTTTTATTTATGCCTTATCCGTTGCAGATCAATTTGTTAAAAATGGTTCTGCTAAAAAAGTATTAGTCATTGGTTCAGATGTATTGTCGCGGATGTGTGATCCTTCTGATCGCTCCACGGTGATTTTGTTTGGTGATGGCGCTGGCGCTGCGATTATTGGTGTCAGTGATACCCCAGGTATTATTGCAACCCATATTTATGCAGATGGTAGCCAAGGGGACTTATTAAAATGTTCTTTCCCGCCTCGCGCCAATGAAAGTTCTACAGCGGTCGGTTTTATGACGATGAAAGGCAACGATGTCTTTAAAGTGGCCGTGACACAGTTATCGAATGTCGTCACCGAAACCCTGCGCCTTAATAATGTCGATAAATCTGAAATTGACTGGTTAGTACCACATCAAGCTAACTTTCGCATTATCAATGCCACAGCAAAAAAATTGAACATGAGCTTAGATAAAGTGGTGCTTACCTTAGCTAGGCATGGTAATACCTCAGCCGCTTCCGTACCCATTGCATTAGATGAAGCCGTTCGTGATGGCCGAATTCAGCGTGGGCAATTACTATTGCTGGAAGCCTTCGGTGGCGGTTTTGCTTGGGGCAGTGCATTAATTCGTTTTTAATTTTCAAATTATTTTTTACAGGTAACCGTTTATGGAAAATGTTGCTTTTGTATTCCCTGGTCAAGGTTCTCAGGCCGTAGGGATGTTAGCTGAATTAGCTCAAACTCATGCCATTATTGGCCAAACCTTTGCCGAGGCGAGTGATGCTTTAGGTTATGATTTATGGGATCTTGTTGCCAATGGCCCAGCTGAAACCTTAAATGAAACCGATAAAACTCAGCCTGCATTACTCACAGCAAGTGTGGCTATTTGGCGGGCATATCTAGCGTCTAACAAGCCTATGCCTTCAATACTTGCAGGCCATAGTCTTGGAGAATATTCCGCTTTAGTATGTGCCGGGGTGATTGAATTTACCGATGCTGTTAAATTGGTTGAGCTACGCGGAAAATTAATGCAACAAGCTGTACCTGCGGGTTCTGGAGCTATGTTTGCCATTATTGGACTTGCTGATGATGCTATTGCCACTGCATGTACGGAATCGGCGCAAGGTGATGTGGTGAGTCCTGTGAATTACAATAGTCCAGGGCAAGTTGTTATAGCGGGTGAAAAAGCCGCTGTAGAGCGCGCAGCAGCTGCGTGTAAAGCTGCAGGTGCTAAAATGGCAGTCGCGCTACCTGTTAGCGTACCGTCCCATTGTGCATTAATGAAGCCTGCAGCCGATGAATTAGCTAAAGCCTTAATTGAGATGACGTTTTCTGAGCCTAGCATCAAGGTAATCAATAACGTTGATGTGGCAATGCCAACCGACGCTCAAGCAATTAAAGATGCGTTAGTGCGCCAATTGTATTGCCCGGTACGGTGGAGCGAAACTGTTGAGTGTATGGCGACACAAGGTGTTACAAAATTAGTAGAGTGTGGACCTGGTAAAGTATTAACCGGTTTAACAAAAAGAATTAATAAATCGATATCCGCTCAAGCGGTTAATGATGTTGCTTCATTCGCAGCATTAGTCGAATAAAGGAGTTGATATGAGCTTTAGCATTAATTTAGACGGTAAGGTTGCATTAGTCACAGGTGCTAGCCGTGGTATTGGCCGCGCAATTGCAGAGTCGTTAGTACAAGCGGGTGCCATGGTTATTGGCACAGCAACCAGTGAAAAAGGTGCAGCGGCGATTCAAGCTTACCTAGGTGACAAAGGCTTCGGGATGGTGTTAAATGTCACTGATAGCCAGTCAGTGGCTGATTTATATAGCCAGATCAAAGAAAAAGCCGGTGAAGTTGATATTCTTATTAACAACGCAGGCATTACTCGTGATAATTTACTGATGCGAATGAAAGATGATGAGTGGCAAGATATCATTGACACCAATTTGACATCATTATTTAAATTGTCTAAACCAGTAATGCGATCTATGATGAAAAAACGTTTCGGACGTATAATCAGCATTGGATCAGTTGTGGGTACAATGGGTAATGCTGGCCAAGTTAATTACTCGGCGGCTAAAGCGGGTTTGATTGGATTTACAAAATCTCTTGCAAGAGAGGTTGCATCTCGTCAAATAACAGTGAATGCTATTGCACCTGGATTTATTCAGACAGATATGACAGATGAGCTGACAGTAGAGCAGCAACAAGCTATCATGTCGCAAGTTCCGATGGAACGATTAGGGCAAGCACAAGAAATTGCCAATGCAGTATTGTTTTTGGCCTCGGATTCAGCCGCTTACATCACAGGCGAAACATTGCATGTGAATGGCGGCATGTACATGGTTTAAGAGCGATAGGTAGGTAACTACCTTCATTTGAGTCAGTGTTAGTGATAATTCAATGTCATTTTTTGTGGTTAGACCACAAAATCTAAGCTTGCATTGTTATCTAATTCGAATAAACTACTCGCAATCTTACGCAAGTGCGTAATTTGAATAGGAAAGAAAACTAATGAGCAACATCGAAGAACGTGTAAAGAAAATCATCATCGAGCAACTTGGCGTTAAAGAAGAAGACGTTAAATCAGCTGCTTCTTTTGTAGACGATTTAGGCGCTGATTCTCTAGACACTGTTGAATTGGTTATGGCTCTAGAAGAAGAGTTTGATACCGAGATCCCTGACGAAGAAGCTGAAAAGATCACTACTGTTCAAGCAGCGATCGATTACGTTTCTAAGAATCAGTAATCAAGAATTCACAAAAACAGGCGGCATTTATGCCGCCTGTTTTTGTTTAAAGCATTTGTAAACGCTCGTTCCATTTAATTGCACTAGAACACCCTTCCTTATATCTCTTTAGCTTTATCGCAATAATGGCATCGTGGCAGATTTTATTTAAAGGTGAATATCATGTCTAAACGTCGTGTCGTCATCACAGGTCTCGGTCTTGTGACTCCTGTGGGTAATGATGTCGAATCTTCTTGGAATGCCTTATTGGCTGGTCACAGTGGTATTGCTCCTATTACTAAGTTTGATGCGAGTGAATATAGCACTCGTTTTAGCGGCTCAGTCAAAGATTTTGATATTGAAAAATACTTAACCAAAAAAGATGCCCGTAAAATGGATTTATTTATCCAGTACGGTATGGCTGCGGGTATTCAAGCGGTGCAAGATTCTGGCCTCGATATGAGCCAAGAGAATCCCGCTCGAATCGGTACCGCGATTGGTGCTGGTATGGGCGGCATGTGGTTAATTGAACAAGGTCATTCAGCTTTGCTCAATGGCGGCCCGCGCAAAGTGTCACCATTTTTTGTCCCTAGTACCATTATCAACATGATAGCGGGTCATTTGTCGATTATGTATGGCATGACAGGTCCTAACTTTGCAGTGACAACAGCCTGTACTACGGGTGTACACAATATCGGTTTTGCAGCACGTACTATTGCTTATGGTGATGCCGATGTAATGGTTGCCGGTGGCGCTGAAGATGTGACTAGTCCATTAGGTGTTGCAGGTTTTAGTGCAGCTAAAGCATTATCTACTCGTAATGACGATCCCAAAGCAGCCAGTCGTCCTTGGGACAAAGACCGTGACGGCTTTGTTATTGGTGATGGTGCCGGTGTCATTGTGATGGAAGAATATGAACGAGCTAAAGCCCGCGGAGCTAAAATTTACGGCGAGTTAGTTGGTTTTGGTATGAGTGGTGATGCATTCCACATGACATCGCCACCTAGTGATGGTGCGGGTGCTGCGGCGGCAATGGTTAATGCCATTAATGATGCTCAAATTGAAAAAGAGCAAGTGGGCTATATTAATGCCCATGGCACATCTACCAATGCGGGTGATAAAGCTGAAGCTGCAGCTGTAAAGTCGGTATTTGGCCCTTATGCTTATGAGGTGCTGGTGAGTTCGACTAAATCAATGACCGGACATTTATTAGGTGCCGCGGGGGCGGTAGAGGCCATTTTCACTTTGCTTGCGCTGCGCGATCAACATGTTCCACCAACGATTAATTTAGACAATCCAGATGAAGGTTGCGACTTAGATTTTGTTGCCCATACATCTCGTCGCCATCAATTTGATTATGCTTTATGTAACTCATTTGGTTTCGGCGGCACCAATGGTTCTTTATTATTCAAAAAAATCGATTAGTTTCGTTAAGCTAAAAAAAGCGCCTCTGGCGCTTTTTTTGTAATAACACAAAGTGTATCGTTATTTATAGGTACATCTTGCGATCATCAGGAGGTTTTATGGCCGGTAAAGATAGACAACTTACACTACGTTTTTTGGCTGAGCCTGCAGATGTCAATTTTGGTGGAAAGGTGCACGGCGGTGCGGTTATGAAATGGATCGATTTAGCCGCTTATGCCGCAGCCGCAGGATGGAGTGGTAAATACTGTATTACGGTTTACGCTGGTGGTATTCGCTTTGTTAAACCTATTCACGTAGGTAATATTGTTGAAGTGACTGGTAAAGTGATTTATACCGGTACTACTTCGATGCATATCGCTATTGACGTTAAAGCCGGTGACCCTAAAGAGTCAGAACGTCATTTAACCACCCATTGTATTGTCATTATGGTTGCTGTAGATGATGACGGTAATCCTATCTCAGTTCCAGAATGGATCCCCACTACCGCTGATGATATTCGTTTGCGTGATAGTGCTATGCGATTAATGGATATGCGTAAACGTATTGGGGCTGAAATGGAAGCCCACGTTAAACCTTCAGTTGTTTAAATAAAGAGGATGATATGGCCAAAGTAGCATTTATTGGTTTAGGCGTTATGGGATACCCTATGGCGGGACATTTAGTTAAGCAAGGGCATGATGTTACTGTGTACAACCGCACTGCCAGTAAAGCTCAACAATGGGTTGAACAGCATGGTGGTAAGGCTGCAGATACGCCAAAAGATGCAGCTAAAGGTCAAGATATTGTTTTTACCTGTGTGGGTAATGATGATGACTTACGCCAGGTCGTCTTAGGTGAACATGGTGTCGTTCATGGCATGCATGCGGGGGCCATTTTAGTTGACCATACTACGGCTTCTGCCGATGTTGCCCGTGAAATTGCTGCATATATTGAGCCGCTAAGTATCGCTTTTTTAGATGCGCCTGTTTCTGGTGGTCAAGCGGGTGCCGAGAATGGTGTATTAACGGTAATGATGGGTGGCGAGCAAGCGCATTTTGATACAGTTAAGCCTGTTATTGAAGCGTATAGTCGTTGCGCTGAGCTATTGGGGCCTGTCGGTGCGGGACAATTAACCAAAATGGTTAACCAAATCTGTATTGCTGGTGTGGTGCAAGGTTTAGCGGAAGGACTTCATTTTGCTAAAAGTGCCGGTTTAGATGGCTTGAAAGTGATTGAGGTCATCAGCAAAGGTGCAGCGCAAAGTTGGCAGATGGAAAACCGCTATCAAACCATGTGGCAAGGTAAATACGATTTTGGTTTTGCTATTGATTGGATGCGTAAAGATTTAGGCATTGCCCTCGATGAAGCTCGTCGCAATGGCAGCCATTTACCCGTAGCAGCGTTAGTTGATCAGTTTTACTCAGAGGTTCAGGCCATGAAAGGTAACCGCTGGGATACCTCTAGTTTACTTGCTCGTCTAGAAAAATCGCGTGATTAGTATTCATAATTTGTTGTAATAAAGTGCTATTACAGTAAAAAGCTCCGATTTTTATCGGGGCTTTTTTATTGACGATAAATAAGTAAATCGTCATTTATCTGCGTCCGTCTTTTTAATGCTAGTAAATTTATTGAATAAAAACCATCGAGTTACATGATGTAGCGCACATATTCAAAGTATTAACGCTGCTATTATCATTCCATCTAAATTAATTTTGCTTAAAGTGGATTGATTAACTAAGTTTATATTGCCGATCAATTTTAGACTACTTTATAAGTTGTTTAATAAATCGTTGGTAAATCATTTATAAACTAGGTTGTTGAGTAAGCCATAAGTAAAGTGTTGTGCTGCAGTGTGATGACCCGCGTCAGATAAAAAGAATGTGGGCATACGCTAAATTGGAGGAATGAATAGTGAACAATAAACTACTAAGCGCATTGTTTGCGGCTGGTTTTGCGGTAATGATGATGTCTTCTGCATCATTTGCTGCTGATCAGACGCTCGCAGAGTTTCACGTTGAGATGGGTGGTTGTGAAAACTGTCATGCTAATGAAGAACCGTCTGCTGATGGTGCTTATGAATTTGAACAATGTCAAAGTTGTCATGGCACACTAGCCGAAATGGACGAAAATCATAAGCCACATGATGGTGTCTTAATGTGCGCAGATTGTCATGCACCACATGAAGCCAAAGTAGGTGATAAACCAACATGTGATACATGCCATGATGATGGTCGTACAGCAAAATAAGCTATCTTTGATGGCAAAAAATACCGACATTTTGTCGGTATTTTTGTTTCTATTAGACGAATGTTACCGTGTTATTGTTGCTAGAAATATCTTCTTGTCGCTGAATAAAGAGTATCCAATCAAGTTACGCTTATCAAAAGTGGTCCTGGCATAGACTTTTCTGCTCATTAACCATCTAGGTAAGTAATCTCAATAACGTTTTTATATGGCTTAGCCGTGTCAATTTGACTGGGCTAGTGGAGATAATGGCTCAAAACCGCCACGTCATTTTTATTTTATTAGCTTAAAGTTAGGCATTCTTCAATCAAGTTAACTAGAATGAGATAACGTCAATAATCAATCGCCAATCAGTACTGATCACTAGTATTAAGGTCTATTTTTGATTGTTTTCATTATTCTTTTGACTGATATGCAGACGAGGCCATGGTTGTTAGTATTACCTTGTTTGAATATAGGTTTAGCATTGAAGGCTGTTGATTTAATCACATGGAGTGTATCAAATGTTTAAAGTCGTAAATTGGATGATAGTATCGAGGTCTGAGTTATTAGTCGATTTGCTCGATTGCCGATGGCCACAAGAGTTTTTGGTTAAATTAACTAAAACCCAGCCTAGCAATATGGCTAAAATGTTAGCAGTTGAACCGATTGTGATAGTTTTTTTTGACCTATCAACCATAGATTTACAACAAGCTTATCAATTGCAACGCCTGATTGAACGTGAATATTGCTCTATTCATACTGTGTTTATCAATTTCCCTAAGCAGCTTGATACCCGATTCCTTATTCATCCTTTAACGATAGGGGTGTTTTATACTGATAGCAGCCTTGCAGAAATTAGCATTGGTTTAAATGACATAATGAAAGGTCGAAGAGTCATACCGCAGGATTTATTACGTTCAATGGTGGACGATGATAATCATGATGATAATGAGCAGTTAACAATCCGCGAACGTGAAGTGCTACAAACCTTGCTAACTGGCAGTACCAATTTAGACATAGCTAACCAATTATTTGTAAGTGAATCAACCATCAAAACGCATTTATATCGCGCCTTTAGAAAAATCGGTGTGTCTAGTCGTGGCCAAGCAATTGCTTGGGCGCAAACTCACATGCATGAAGTAAGGTTATAAGCACTTGCTTGTCGGTTAATCATATGGCGAAAAAACACAAGATAAAAAGAGGTATTCAGAGATACCTCTTTTTATTTTTGAGTGATTAACCAAGCCACAATGATGTTTTAGATGCATCTTTGATGCTAAGGGAAATAGTATCTAAAGCGGCTTCACTAATTGGCAAGGTTCCTTGCATCAGTTCATCACGTCTAAACCAGTGTAGGCTGATTTGCTCACCAACAGTCAAGCTTTGCAATTGCTGTTCAAATTGTGCTGTAACTTGTAAATTATCTGCTGCAATTAATAAATCACCCGCACTAAGACCCGCTTGATGGGCCGGACTGTGTTGGATGACGCTCAACACTTTTAAGCCCAATGATTCCGCTTTTGTTCTAGCACCAAAGCCAATGTTAAAGCCTTTAGCATCACCGCCACCTAAATCTGTGTTACCTTCGCTTGCTCGAAGCGTCATAGACACCCCAACCTGAGCCAGTAAGGCTTCAAGCGGTATATCATCACAGCTATTGAGGTAAGCAAATACATCATCACATGGACGTTTTAGGATGGTTTCAACAATCCGTTGATGGCTAAGCGGATCGGTACCGACACCGGTTAAGCCGTATTGTTGCCAAAGCTGACGCATAACATCGTCTAAACTTTTTTGCCCCTGGGTTTCAATGCGAAGAGTTAAATCTAAAAATAACCCAAACAGTGCCCCTTTGGTGTAATAGCTGACAATGGCATTAGCGGCATTTTCATCTTGCTTATAAAACTTGGTCCAAGCATTAAAACTTGACTGTTTTAGGGTTTGCTTAAAACGACCTTGACCTCTATATACTCGGGTCATAATTTGGCTAAGCAAGGTAAGGTAAGCGGCTTGATCAATACATTGAGATTTAAAGGTAATTAAATCATCATAGTACGAAGTAATCCCCTCATATGCCCATAGTTGCTCTGTGTAAGACTCTTGCGATAAATCAAATGGGCTAAATTCAGCCGGTTTAATCCGTTTCACATTCCATGAGTGAAAGTATTCATGGCTGCACAGTGACAAATAAGTGCGGTAACCTTTATCGACTGGTGCTTCTAATGACTGAGGTAAATCATTACGTGAACACATTAGTGCAGTTGAGGCTTTATGCTCTAAGCCACCAAAACCATTGTCTAAAACAGTGGTCATAAATACATAGCGTTCAAATGGAGCTGGCGTGCCAAATAAATTGATTTGGTATTCGCATATGGCTTTAAGGTCTTTGGCTAAGCGAGCCATGTTGGCTCTATGCTTACCACTTAATACGATATCGTGAGGCACGCCGGCTACATAAAATGTCTCTATGGTTAGCTCGCCCATTTCAACCGGATGATCGATTAAGTCGTCATAGTTTTCCGCGCTAAAATCACCAAAGCCGAATTGCTCGCCAGTGGTTCGAGTCATGCTGGTGGCCAAGGTCCAATGGGATAATTCAGCTAGTGCTGGTGTTGCAATTGTGACTCTATGAGATTGAGATTCCAGCCCTTTGGCGGCTAAAAACACACTACTGCCATTGAAGAAGCCATGATTAGTGTCCAAATGTGCAGTGCGGACAGACAAGTCCCAAGCATAAATTTGGTAGCATAAGGTAATATGGCTACCCTGATTATTTAACTGCCAGGTTTGTTTGTCTAATTGAGTAACGGATAGCGGTTGTTGATTTTCTTTAGCATCAATGTCAATTATGTTTTTAGCAAAATCGCGGATCATGTAGCTACCGGGTAGCCAAGCGGGTAAACAAAAAACTTGTGATGGAGATGCTTCAGAGACAGTTAACGTGACTTCAAATAAGTGTGCTTTTGGATCGATCGCATGGATATGGTAATGCATAAAGAATTCCGAATAAGTAGGCGAGTCACAATCAAAACGATTGAGCTATAATCGACAATGCTGCCAAAAATGCCGACGTTAAGCAAACGAATCCCATTTTGAGCAAAAGATTATCCATAATGAGCGGTTTTACTGGAGTGATAGTTCAAAGAATTGATAGTATTATCAAAAGCAACAATGCAGTTATTTAATGAGGGCCCCAAAATGGCTGAAGAAACCATATTTAGCAAAATTATTCGTCGTGAAATTCCAGCGGATATTTTATATCAAGATGATTTAGTTACTGCATTTAGGGATATTGCACCGCAAGCTCCTACCCATATTTTGATTATTCCTAACCATCTAATCGCCACGACTAATGATGTTAAGGCCTCTGATGAACAAGCATTAGGCCGGATGATGACGGTCGCGGCTAAACTTGCTGATGAAGCCGGTATTGCACAAGACGGTTATCGATTAATTATGAATTGTAATAAACACGCTGGCCAAGAGGTTTATCATATCCACATACATCTTTTGGGCGGTAAGCCGTTAGGCCCAATGCTGAGTCGTGACTAATGAAAATCAATAGCGATTTTTTTCCGTTAACCGAAGTGGCCAGTCGATTTGTTAATCAGTTAGCTCAATGCCGCCGTTTAGGGCTTACTGTCCAAGAGGCCAGTGAGCATCACGTGCTTATTGAGTTACCTTACAGCCAAGACATCATTGGTTATCCTGACACCGGGGTGATCCATGGCGGGGTGATTACCACCCTAATAGACACCGCCTGTGGCACGGCAGTGGTATGTGCAATTTTAAAAAAATATCAATCGTTAGAATTGTCACCGACACTGGATTTACGGGTCGATTACATGAAACCTGCTGAGCCGCATAAATCGGTTTATGGGTTTGCAGAATGCTATCGATTATCGCCAAGCGTGGCTTTTACCCGCGCGATAGCTTACCAAGACAGTATTGATGAACCTATTGCTCACGCTGTGGGATCGTTTATGCGCATTAGCCCAGAAATGGTTGGTGAATCGTTTCGGCAAGCATTAATGGGTAATTTGCCGGAGACGAAATCATGAGTGAGCCAAGCAATATCAGTACACAAACGGGTTTAGATGTTCAAGATGTGGTCAAACGGGCCATAGAGTTAAATGACTATAGTTATCTTCTTGAAAAAGTACCTTACTCACAATTTATAGGTATGTCTGTGGCGCGTTTTGGCGATGAAATGGTATTTAAATTACCCGCTAAAGATGACAATATTGGTAATCCTATATTACCTGCTATTCACGGTGGTGTGCTTGCTGGGTTTATGGAAATGTCAGCTATTGTGCAGTTAATGGTGTTTATGCAAGCTAAGAAAGTGCCTAAGATTGTCGATTTTTCAATTGATTATTTACGCGCAGGTTTGCATCAAGACACCTTTGCTGAATGCAAAATTACTCGCCAAGGTCGTAGAGTAGCAAACGTCAGCATGAACTGTTGGCAAACCAACCGCAAGCAGCTGATTGCGACAGCACGAGCACATTTTCTACTGGATTAGTCATGATGTGCTGCTGTGTTAGAGACAAGTTCAATTGCATCTATTTATTAAGGGAATATTGTATGAAAACATCATTATTATGTCTTATCGCTTCTGCGCTGTTACTTTCGGCTTGTGCGCATAATACTGCGGGTATCTCTGCTAATTCTAGTGGCCAACTTAGGGTTGATAATACCTCATTTGCTCGTGACGTTAACGTGACCGATATTTCATCACTTATGGTCGCGGACTTAATCAAAGCGTCAGCATTGATTCAAAGCCAATCGAGTACTGATTTGCGTATTCAATACAAATTCACTTGGTTCGATGCGAGTGGATTTACCGTTGAAGATGAAGCAAGCAGCTGGAAATCAGTTAAATTACATGGCAAGCAGCAGTTACAAGTCGGTGCGGTTGCGCCCAATTCGCAAGTCACCCGATTTGAGGTCTATGTGAGGCAAGCATTCTCCAATTAGACTCCATTATCATTAGCTTTAAGCTTATTTATAACAATAATCGATGTGATTTAGTGTGAGGGTTAATTAATTGCATTGTTGAGTTATCAAATTGTGTCACTGCTCGTGTATTCATATTGAAGTTAGTTTATAATCGAGACCGCCAAGGGGTGTTCAGTAAAACCTGAACTGAGATGTCTGTATGACGAACCCTTAGAACCTGATCCGGCTTATACCGGCGTAGGAATGGGCCACACTATAACTCGGTGCACCTCTTATTCGCTACTCTTGCCGGATCTCAAAATTACTATTTGAGGTCCTATGTTCACGAAAAATTCTATTAGATTACACCACACCCCCATTGCCTTAGCGGTGATTACAGCCATAAGCTCACCTATTGCTATGGCTAAAACCGCTGATGTTGAACGCGTAACACCTGAATATGAAAAAATGGAAGTCATTGTCGTTAATGCTGATTTTAGTAATATCAGCCTTGAGAAAATGCCCTCCAGTGTCACCGTTATTGATGCGCAACAATTAGAAGATGAAGGCGCACAGCATTTTGAAGATGTGCTCAATTCGATTGCTAACTTTAATTGGTCTGGTGGTAGCTCTCGACCTAAATACTTCCAAATTCGCGGTGTTGGTGAGCAAGAGCAATATCAAGGTGCACCTAACTCATCAGTTGGTTTTGTGGTCGATGACATCGATCTATCAGGCCTTGGCATGGTATCGAGTATGTACGACATGCAACAGGTTGAAGTGTTGCGTGGTCCGCAGGGGACTCAGTATGGTGCCAACGCATTAGCCGGATTAATTTACCTAAAAAGTAACGACCCTACAGAGTCGTTTGAGCATGGCGCAAAAGTCAGCTTAGGTGACGATAACCTGCGCACTCTGTCAGGATTCAGCTCCGGCCCGCTCAATGACTCAGGCAAACTACTCTACCGGGTATCGTTAGAGCAACATAACCAAAATGGTTATCGTGACAACCTTTATCTTAATCGCGACGATACCAATGAGCGTGACGAGTTGACTGCCAGAGCGAAGTTACGTTGGTATGCGACTGACGATTTGCAAGTTGATTTAACCTTGTTACATGCAAACTTTGATAATGGCTACGATGTGTGGACATTAGACAATAATCCCAGCAACACCCTAACTGACCAACCTGGCGTCGATACGCAAAAAACCTCCGGTGCTGGGATTAAATTTATTTATTCAGGTATACCAACATTTGATTTCACGTCGTTAACCTCATTTGCGCAAACCGACCACCATAATGGTTATGATGGCGATTGGGCTAATCCAGAATATTGGGCAAGCAAACAATGTGCAGCTTATGATGACTCTGGTGCCGTTAATGGCAGCGAACCTTGTGTTTACGATTATACCTGGGATAAAAAGGGCGACCGTAAAACCTTTACCCAAGAATTTCGTCTATCGTCAAAAACCGCTGGGCGTATTTTCGCCGGCAGCACCGACTGGTTAGTTGGCGTGTATGCGATGAATTTACAAGAAGATAATGACTTGTATTCAGAGTACAACACTTATCCAGATGAAGTGCTGCAGTCCAGTTACGATGCGACCAATTATGCGGTATTTGCTCAATTAGACAGCCATTTAGGTGATGAATATTTATTGTCTACAGGACTACGACTTGAACGTCGTGACAGTGATTATAGTGACAGTAATGAAGATAATTTCGCCCCATCAGAAGATATGTGGGGCGGGCATATTGCGTTATCAAAAGCCATTAATGCTGACCACAATGCCTATTTACGTATTGCCCGCGGTTATAAAGCGGGTGGTTTTAATATGACATTACCAGCTCAATTATCAGACAAAAAAGAGTTCGATACTGAGATCCTATATAACTATGAATTGGGCTTAAAATCGAGCTGGTTTGACGGTGAAGTCGATTCTACATTTGCGCTATTTTATATGGATCGCCAAGATCAACAAGTCGCCGCGTCGTTACAAGATCCCGATAGCCCACAGCGATTTATTCTATTTACTGAAAATGCAGGTAGCTCGAATAACTATGGTGCAGAACTCGATGCTAAATGGTATTTAACCGAGAATATTGAGTTTTATGGCAGCTTTGGTTGGTTAGAAACCGAATATGGCCAATATCAATACAGCGATAAATATGGCTCAACTGTCGATTTGTCTGGCCGTGAACTGGCTCATTCACCTAACGTTACCTACAGTGCCGGTATGACCTATGTTGCTGACTCTGGTTGGTTTGCCAACGTGAATGCCAGTGGTAAAAGTCAGTTTTATTACTCGGACAGCAACGAGTCCAAGTCAGATGCTTATACCATTTATAATGCCCGTGTAGGTTATGAAACGCCAACTTGGTCGGCTTATTTATGGGGCCGTAATGTGTTTGATGAGCAGTATGGCGTGCGTGGTTTTTATTTTGGCAACGAGCCAGATCAAGGCTGGGCAGAGAAGCAATATATTCGTTACGGTGACCCTCGCCAGTTAGGTGTGACCTTAGAAGTCCAATTTATGTAATTAAACAAGGCCGCTGTAACTTAATTTACAGCGGTGTTAATTAAGGCATTAACATGAAATTAACAGCAGAAATCAGCATGTATCCGTTGAATGAAAATTATCTTGATCCGATTAAGTGGTTTATCGGCAGACTAGATAGTTATAGCAGTATTGAACGAGTCACTAATGCGATGGCAACACAGGTGTGTGGCGAGTATGCGGATGTAATGTCGATGCTAGCCATTGAAATGCAAGCGGCTCATCAGAAATGGGGCAAGGCTGTGTTCGTGTGTAAATTTATCGGTGGTGAACTTGACCTTGCACATAGCGAATAACATTCATGAATGATTTATTGTTAACGCTGCAACAAGCCTTGAGTGAGGCGTCATTAATGACGTTTTGGGAGGCGATTGCGGTTATGTTAGCCTTGGCTTACTTAATTCTGGCGATGAAGACCAATATTTGGTGCTGGTCTGCCGCATTCGTTAGCACTGCGATTTACACGGTATTATTTTGGAATGTTTCCTTGTTGATGGAATCGGTGCTCAATATCTATTACATGGGGATGGCGGTATACGGTTATTGGTTGTGGTTACATGTACCAGACTTGCAGCATAGAAATTCCCACAATATTGATTCACATAATAATACTCATCACACCATAGATACTCACCAGCTGAATATAACCAGTTGGTCTTGGAGTGCTCATGCCGTTGTGATTAGCGTAACATCATTGGTTTCTATGCTGGTGGGGTATGTTATGGCCAATTATACCTCGGCAGCATTTCCCTATGTTGACGCGGCAACCACGTGTTTTGCGGTAGTAACAACCTACTTAGTCGCCAAAAAAGTGTTGGAGAACTGGCTTTATTGGGTAGTCATTGATTTTGTGTCTATCTATTTGTACTTCCAAAAAGGCTTGATGTTGACCTCTGGGCTGTTTGTTTTATATGTCGCGATGGCCTTGGGTGGCTACATCATGTGGCGCAAGAAATATCGTCACAATATAATACAGCAACAGAATACCATCCAAGAAGTGGTTGGCGCATAGCCAACTACTTTCCCTTTTTAATAGAGTAAATATCAGATGCCACAAGCCTTGTTATCTCTGCCTAATGAGATACTTGATATGATTGAGCAAACGATGCCAGTCCCATTGTTTCAGCAACTTGCTGCACAATGTACGGCGGTAATGGTTTTTAATATAGGCATGAGCAATATTAATATTAAGCTCTGTTGTAACGATGGCGATAAGGTATTAAGAGTCAATCAAGCTCACAGTAATTGGTGTGATAGAAAGCTTGAAGTGGCTTGTTGGCAAGTCGCGATGGCAGCTAACATTGCACCGGCCCTGATTTGGGTCAGTGATAATAATCAAATATATTTAAGTGAGTTTATTGATCAGCAAAACATGGATTGGTCGATCTTTTTTACAATGCGTGGTCAGGCATCGATTCGACAAGCAACAACGACGCAGATTACAGCAGTGGATGCGGTGCCTTTATTAAGCGAATTATTTCGAACGCTCAGTGGATTACCCATACCGAATAAAAGTATGACTGTGAGCACTCAGTGGCAACAATACGCACATCAATTAGACTCATTAAGTGCATCTCAAACCAATTTGCAGTGGCAACACGCTTGGCAGCAATTATTGCGCTTAAATGGCCTTGTTCGACAGTGGTTATCGCAGCTGGAGGCTTGTGTGTTGCTGCCTGCTTTTTGTCATCGAGATTTGACCCCGCATAATTTACTGCTCAGCGGTCATCAATCGCAGCGCTTATTATGCATTGATTATGAATACGCGGTGGCCAGTCATCCGTTATTTGATTTAGCCAGTGTGATCGCCACACATGAGTTATCATCAAGGCAAGTAAATCAATTAGTTGATAGCGTTATCTTGCAGTATTGCCAAACCTCTAATCTTACAGATGTTGCTGCAGCTAAAGCGGCATTACCAGCAGCCATCAATTGTTTTTGGCTATTTTCAGCGATGTGGGCATTATTAATGGCCGCCAAAGAACCACAAAAACCCACACAATACATACATTACTTTACAAAATATTTTACATTAATGACTTGCTAATATGCCCTGATAACGTACAAATAAGATAAGTTTTGCAAAGGGAATCATTTGTGTCTAAAAAATTAATTATCCTGCTGTTAAGCAGTTTATTTTTTGTTGGCTGCTCAACTAAAGTAAGTTACTTCTTTTTGGATTGGGCGATTGAGTGGGAAGTTGAAGAATACGTAGACTTAACCTCAGAGCAACAAGACAAATTTGATCTCATTGTTGAGTCTTTTCTCGTCTGGCATCGCCAGCAAGAGTTGCCACGTTATCGTGATCAACTGTCATTATTATCAAGCTTAACCAATCAGCAGACCATGACGCCAGAGTTATGGCTTGAACAAGTCTCAATGGCAAAAGCTCATTGGTATCGTATTTTCGATTTTGTTATGCCAGATCTGTTACCTCTTATTGCGAGTCTAAGCGATGAACAAGTGGAGCAGATTTTAGTGCAGCTGAAAAAAGAACAGCGAGAGTTAATTGAAGAATATGCAGGTAAAGATCAAGCCGAATTGATAACCGACTCAGACAAAAGAATCGCGAAGCAATTATCTGAATGGACAGGGAATGTGACAGATGAGCAAAAAGGTATTATTCACCAAGCCAATACTGAACGTTTAGCAACATTAGATATGTGGTTAGAGTATCGCCATGAGTGGTTGAGCCAATTTGAACAAGCACTGAAACGCCGCCAGCAAACAGAATATTTTACTCAACAAATGACGTTGTTGATGGTTTCACCTGACGAGCTAAAATCTCAAGTCTATCGAGATAATGTAACTGAAAATACCCGAAAATTCGGTTCAATGTTGATTACTTTAAATCGCACTTTTAGTCCAAAACAACGTAAGCATTTCGATAAAAAACTAACAGAGTTAGTGGATGATTTAACTGAGCTTCATTTAGACAAATAAACAAGCATCTAATGAGTATCATAGCCTCAGCTGAAATCTTTTCTATTCTTCGCGGGTCTCTTGAAGTAATAACGAGATCAGTAGGGATGATTATGCAAATGCTTAGCGGGTTATATCAACAGTTTTTAAATGTCATTAAACACATTCAAGGTTTTGCGCCATTAGCGTTGAGAATTTATTTAGCACCTGTGTTAATGCAAGCCGGTTATAACAAATTATCACATTTTGAAGACTCCGCCGCTTGGTTTGGTAATCCAGATTGGGGATTGGGTTTGCCTATGCCTGAAGTCATGGTAGCAATGGCAGCAGGTACAGAATTGTTTGGTGGTTTTTTACTGCTAATCGGACTTGCTACTCGCATGGTTGCAATGCCTATGATGATGACCATGTGCGTAGCCGCTTTTGCGGTGCACTTACCTAATGGTTGGTTAGCCATTGCCGATCCCAGTTCGTGGTTAGCAAATGAGCAAGTATTAGCATCAGCGGAAAAGTTGGCTGCGGCCAAGTCTATTTTACAACAGCATGGTAACTATGAATGGCTTACTAGCTCAGGTAACTTGGTTATCCTTAATAATGGTATTGAGTTTGCTATGACCTATCTCATCATGTTGTTTGCTCTCTTTGTACTAGGGGGCGGGCGCTACACCAGTGTTGATTATGTTATCGCTGAGCGTTTTTTAAAAAATGCCTAACGAGGATCTGTTTTAATTGAGTCCAAAAAGATCAACCCTGTTTTGAATATATCCCACCCAATAGGTGGGATATTTGTTAATATCGGCACCTGAATTCATTCCAAAGGAGCGTATCTTGGACGCAACACAACTACTCCTGACTCGCCAGTCTACACCACGCCTAATTGCCCCAGCACCAAATGCTGAGCAACTTACATTATTGCTCAATGCCGCTGCAAGAGTGCCTGATCATGGAGCATTGAACCCATGGGAATTTATTATCGCAATTGATGATGGTTTAGCTAAATTGGCAGACATTTTCGTTGACGCCGCTAAAATAACGGGAGCCGATGAAGCATTTCTCGCCAAAGTGGCCAATATGCCTTATCGCGCCCCCATGGTCATTACTGTGGTTGCAAAAACACAAGTACACGATAAAGTCCCTATTTTGGAACAGCAAATTGCAGCTGGTTGCGCCACAATGGCAATGCAACAAGCCGCTTTTGCCATTGGACTCGGTGCAGTATGGCGCACTGGTGATTTTGCTTTTGACGCTAATGTGCACCAACAATTAGGCTTGTCTAAGCAAGACCAAATTGTCGGTTTTTTATATGTGGGAACACCTGCGGTAACTGCGCCAATAAAACCACTAAAAGAAGGTCAGCAATTCGCTCGCTATTTATAAGCTAAGCCAATACAAGATATGAGCCTTACTTTAACGGATATAAAATGAGGCTCGTTTTTGGCGATTCAATAAGCTAACAAAAGCATTTATGTCAATGGCTATTCGTAGAACTCAAGTGGGATCATGTTCTGATAAACATAATAACCTAACGGCCCCATTAACAAACTGAGTGAAGACCACACAATCCGTTGGGCATTTTTGATATGTGCTTTCGACGTTAAGGCTCGATAGCAAAAGTGAATATGTAAAATCAATAATGCAATAAGCATTAAGACTAACGTAATGTCCATATTATCCATGTCATGTTCCTTTGCGTTCCAGCAATGACTTAGTTAAGTATAAGTTTACAATTGAAATCTGTAGTCAAAAGAATAAAAATCCATTTTCTTTAACTGCTATTCATTGTTTATGTTATTTAATTTACTTGAAAAATAAACCAATTCATAGCCTGTAAACCATTAAATATTCATAATTTTTTAATTTTTGCACTAAGGTATGACGCGTCCATCATCATTCGTTGAATGTTTGAACTGGATCTTATTTTGTTGTGGTAACCACAATGGATATTTGTACATCGCCAGAATAAATAATCGGCTATTGACTAGCGTGGCCAACCAAGTATGGACTTTAGGGTAGGGCATGCCGTTAAACCATGCAGGTTCAACATTAGCAAATTGCCTAATAAAGGGGAAAATAGCAAAATCGGCTAAAGTAGGCGTGTCGGTACACAAATACAGGTGTTTTTGTAACTGATTTTCCAGTAACTGAATAAACTGCTCAGCGTGTTGTCGGTAGTATAGTTGACTGTATTCAGGGTACCTGTCTGCATACTTGTATTTATCTAGCCAAGGCTTAAAGTCACAATCGTTAGCATTTATGAGCCTTGTCGTTGTGGGCTTATCTAACCATGACAATAGCGATTGATACTCGCCAGGCGTTAAGTGATGGGTTGCAATATCAGGATACTCAGTTAATGCATAGCGCATGATATCAATGCTTTCACTGATCACTTGGTTGTCCTGTGTGACTAATACGGGCACAGTACCTTTGGCTGATATCGCTAACATCTCCCTAGGTTTATGTTTAAGTTCAATTTCACGTACTAGTGGGTTTAGCTGGCTTAAATGTATCCCCATACGGGCGCGCATTGCATATGGGCAGCGACGAAAGCTATATAAAATGGCATAATTCATTAGATGTCATATAAAATTAAGTCTTGCTAATAGAGTAACGCTTTAAAGATAAAAATCCCAAAATAAAATGCAAATCACAGTGAAAACCGTGGTTGGAATTGTTTTAGTATTTTTTTTAGTGTGATTTAGGTATACTTTCGGCCGTTTTTTTGAGTCTGCACACTGTGTGCGGACCTTATTATATGCACTGGAAATTAAGTTCCAGCTAGCGGAGACGCCACTGTTATGCAAGACACTCATCAACACCTTACTCAACACTCTCAGCCAGAGACATTGCAACCCAGCTCTAAAGTTGCGGTGTGCGCATTATATAAATTTGTTGCCTTACCTCATTTTGAAGCTATTCGTCAGCCATTGCTGACTGTTATGGAACAACATGATATCAAAGGAACCTTGTTACTGGCCCAAGAAGGGATCAATGGCACCGTTGCTGGAACCCAAGCAGCGATTGAAGATTTATTGACTTGGTTAGACACACAACCAGGTCTAGATAACATTGTCACCAAGTGGTCTTTTGATGATGAAATGCCATTTTATCGCACCAAAGTAAAGCTTAAAAAAGAAATCGTCACTATGGGCGTTGAAGGTATCGACCCGCGTAAAGTGGTAGGTACCTATGTTAAGCCGAAAGACTGGAATGCCCTGATTTCAGATCCTGATGTGGTGCTGGTTGATACTCGTAATGATTACGAGGTGAAGATAGGCACATTTAAAAATGCCGTCAATCCTGTTACCGAGACGTTTCGTGAGTTCCCTGAGTACGTTAAACAAAACCTCGATCCTGCTAAGCATAAAAAAGTGGCGATGTTTTGTACTGGTGGTATTCGTTGTGAAAAATCGACGGCTTATTTAAAAGAGCAGGGCTTTGATGAGGTTTATCATCTTGAAGGTGGCATTTTAAAATATCTTGAAGAAGTCGAGCAAGAACAAAGCCTATGGGAAGGTGAGTGTTTTGTATTTGATAACCGCGTGGCGGTGAATCACAGCCTTGAAAAAGGTCAATACGATCAGTGTAATGCTTGTCGTATGCCGATAACTGAAGCTGAAAAGCAAAGTGATGCTTATGTTCAAGGCGTGAGTTGCCCGCATTGCATCGATAAGGTACCCGCTGAGCAGCGTCAGAGATTTATTGAGCGTGAGCGTCAAGTTCAATTAGCCAAACAACGTGGCGAAGTTCATATAGGCAGTGACGTAAAGCAAGTCATTGATGCACGCCGTCAGCACAAAGAAGCTCAGCGTAAAGCCCAAGAAAAAGTAAACAGTAAACAGTAAAGGTTAACCGTTAAACTACAGAGTGAACTAAACAGTTAAAGCCCATCATTGCCGATGGGCTTTTTTGTGGCAGAGCGCCGTTATCATCGAGAGTAGAATCGTAAATTGTTGCCTAATAACATCTGTTTATTTTGCCCTTGAGCTAGGTCATTACAGAGTCAATTGTTATCTAAGCGTCGATTGCTGGCTGATGATAAGGTGACATTCTGCTTATCTACCATTAATTTAATCGGCTCAACACTGTTACTGAGCCGGCCTAAGTTAACCACAATCGCCAATCGAGCTATCACTGAATAAACACGCGACTCTTGTTTGCTCATCGTATTCAAATGCTTGGATAGCCTTGATATCAATTCGCTTAGGTTGGTTAGCCTCAAGTAAGGCTAACAAGTGCTGTTGATTAAACCTTGTTAAGTCGCTGTTTTCGATAATATAGCCGCCAGTTACTATGAAGCTCACTAAGTTGTCACTGATTGACTAAAATACATTACAGCGAACCCGTTCCTTGATTGAGGCTAGATAAATAGCATCAAACTTTTCTTGTAGGTGAATCACCTTATCTTGTATTTTTCGCCATTACTGGACAATAAAATTACGCGCCGTACAGAGGCAACACGAGCCTTAAAAAACTCTCCATGCTACTCGAAAAATACCTAACAACCGTACACGTTCAGTTAATAGACCATGTTTATCGTAGGCTTCTTGCAACACTCAGGCATTAAAGGATAACCAGGATAACCCTTAGTTAGTTGAGCAATTTTTAAGCAGAGGATGCAATGAGACCTGTTAGAAGATTGATATGCAACATATTGAATTATCTGTATCTAACTAAAAGTACTAATGGATAAATACTCTGTGGCACTTAGTTTATGAGCTTTTATGACAGATTTATTGATGGGCTGAGCTTTTCCTTGGTACAAAACCGCATAAATGGTTTAGCAAAGCCGATTATTATGCTATTTTGAGCGCTTTTTTTATTTGAATGACTAAAGGTAGGCCGATGTTTGTTGGATTCGATTATGGCAGTGCTAACTGCGCGATTGGGGTAATGATTGATAATGCAGTGGCGTTATTGCCATTATCAGCGGACTCAGATTTCATGCCGTCAACATTATATGCGATGGACCGCGAGCTAATAGCCGAAGCTGTATATTGGGGCTTACCTGAACATTTAAAAGCGCAGTATTCTCATTTACGCAGTTCGCAATTGATGCGGGCGAAACAAATGCGCCATGAGCTAGATCTGTCACCAAACGAGCAAGCCGTGTTTGTTGGACAAGCTGCAATAGATGCCTATTTGGAGATGCCTGAAGAAGGTTTTTATGTGCGTTCACCAAAATCTTTTTTAGGTGCTAATGGCCTGCGTGTTGAGCAAATTGCCTTATTTGAAGACATTGTCACCTTGATGATGCAGCACGTTAAATCCCTAGCCGATAAGGCATTAAATGCCAAATCACTGACATCAGCGAGCCATGCGGTGATCGGTCGACCAGTTAACTTCCAAGGCATTGGCGGCGAAGAAAGTAATTTGCAGGCCGAAGCTATTTTACGTCTAGCGGCGACGCGTTCGGGCTTTACTGATGTAACGTTTTTATTTGAGCCCTTAGCGGCGGGGATGGATTTTGAGTCAAATCTTAACGATGACAATACCGTGCTTGTCGTTGACGTTGGCGGTGGTACCACTGATTGCTCTGTAGTAAAAATGGGCCCGTCACATATCCATCAACAAGACCGAACGTCGGACTGCTTTGGCCATTCAGGCCAACGTATCGGCGGTAATGATTTAGATATCGCACTGGCAATGACAGGCTTAATGCCAAGTTTTGGTGCTGACACCTTAATGATTAACGGTAAACCTATGCCAAGAACGCCTTTTTGGAACTCGGTTGCGGTAAATGACATCAGTGCTCAACGTGATTTTGTTAGTTTACAGTCGCGCAAATTAGTTGAGCAGTTAATTAAGGAAGCTCAGCAACCTGAGCGATTAGTTCGTTTACAAAAAGTACAAAAAAATCAAATGAGCTATCAAGTTGTCCGTCAAGCTGAAGCGGCGAAGATCAGTTTGTCTGACCATGACACGATTCAATGCCCATTGGATTTTATTGAAAAAGGCTTGTTTGTCCCTCTAAGTGCAGCGCAGTTTGCGCAAGCCATCAATGATCCTCTCGCTAAAGTTGAGGCGTTAATGAAACAAGCAATGCAAACGGCTATCACTAAAGCGGAACAACAAGATTGCGACATGCCAACCACTCCTGATATCGTGTATGTCACAGGCGGTACAGCCCGAAGCCCAGCGATATACGATAGAATTGCGAGTGTGTATCCTGATGCTAAAGTCGTGGTGGGTGATCATTTTGGTTCGGTAACAGCAGGTTTAACTCGTTGTGCTCAAAGCGCATTTTAACGAGATTACATTTAACAGATAAAGGCTCGTTATTATGCGAACAAATAGCCTGTAGGTTAGCAACCTTGTTAGCCAAGGGCTCCACCTTATGAAGCCCTTAATTAAGTGTAATGGGGCGGTGCGAAGATATAGGCAAGCTCTTTTGACGATAATTACTGTCCAATTTTATAAGGTTTACTGATGAAAAAAATTCTTACCGCGATATGTTTAGCTACACTTGTTACAGCGTGCTCTGATAACGAAGTTGGTGATGTTTCACTGGGAATGTTTACTACGCAAGATATAAAACTAAATATTTTAAAAGATGAAATTGTCTCTGGTGTAACCTGTCATATCGCCTCAATCGAAGCCAACCTGAGTTTTTCAGACCCAAGTGATAGCTCCATCTCTTGCAGACAAACTGGTGAGATCACTGCGGATATGATTGCACAAATAGATAAGAGTAAATCAGGTGAAGTGGTATTTAAAAAATCAAAAAGTATTTTTTTCAAATCAATGAAGATTAGAAGGATCTTCGATGCTGAAAATCAAACCCTGATGTATGTTTCTTATTCCACTAAAGAAACATCAGGAAGTTTTAAGCATAGTCTTTCGACAGTGCCACTTTGGGGAACCAAAGCCTATGTTGAGCCAATTCAAGCTCAATAATCACCAGGTTAGCGCTAGCTCATGGCAGTCACATACCTTGGTTGACTATTATTCGTAGTCATTAGATATAACTGCTTGTGAGTTCAATAAGTCGCTATTCACAGATCCTCGATATTGTTTAACATATAAAAAATGCCTGTTAGGGTTACTAACAGGCATTGTTACTTGATTTCGTTTACTTTATGCGTGAATTAACATTCGACGATATTCACCGCAAGACCGCCTTTGGCCGTTTCTTTATATTTGCTGCGCATATCTTTACCGGTTTCCATCATGGTTTTAATCACTTTATCCAGTGATACTTTATGATTACCGTCGCCGCGCAGCGCCATACGTGAAGCATTAATCGCTTTTACCGCTCCCATGGCATTACGTTCAATACAAGGCACTTGCACTAAGCCGCCAACAGGATCACAGGTTAAGCCTAGGTTATGTTCCATGCCAATTTCAGCGGCATTCTCAACCTGTTCTACAGTTCCGCCCATAATTTCAGTTAACGCACCGGCTGCCATTGAACAGGCTACGCCTACTTCGCCTTGGCAACCGACTTCGGCGCCAGAAATGGAGGCATTTTTCTTGTACAAAATACCAATGGCAGCAGCGGTTAACAGATAGCGACTACATACATCGATATCCACTTCTTGAACAAACATGTCGTAGTAACACAATACCGCAGGAATAATCCCCGCAGCACCGTTTGTGGGTGCGGTTACGACGCGATCGCCTGCTGCATTTTGCTCATTAACCGATAAAGCAAACAAATCAACCCAGTCCATAGCGGTCAATGGGTCAGTGTTATTGCGTCCTTCTGCTTTTAAGCGGCGGTAGAGCGCGGGAGCACGTCGGCGTAACTTTAAACCGCCTGGCAATATGCCTTCCTTTTGATAACCGCGTTCAACGCAGTTTTTCATGGTTTGCCAAATTTTCCACAAACCTTGTTTGATTTCATCTTCACTGGCAATGCTAAGTTCATTGGCCATCATTAATGATGAAATGCTTAAGCCATTATCACAACACAGTTGCAGCAATTGCAGGGCACTATTGAAGTCATAAGGTGCTTGTTCAATTGGCGTTGCTGGAGATGCATTTTGTTGAGTGATTTCATCTTCATCGAGAATAAAACCACCACCAACAGAATAATAAGTACGTTGATATATGCATTCGCCTTTAGACAAAGCATATAAGGTCATGGCATTAGCATGCGCAGGTAAGGTTTTACGTCTGTGGTAGGTAACACCGTCTTCGCGAGTAAATTTAACCTGACGACCGTCTGCCAAGGTAAGCTTTTGGCTGGTAGACACTGTCTCTAAAATGGCATCAATGGCATCGGTATCGACGGTTTCTGGGTCTTCACCCATTAGGCCTAAAATAACCGCTTTACCTGTGCCGTGGCCTTTGCCTGTTTGACCTAAGGATCCAAATAATTCTGTTTGTAACTCGTCGGTATTCGCTAATAAATTGTTATCAGCGACATGCTGTATAAAAATTTTACCAGCTTTCATAGGACCCACAGTATGAGAACTAGAAGGACCGATACCAATTTTGAACATGTCAAATACACTAATCATGTTGTTTAACCCTTGCTGAGTCGTTTATTGTTTTCGTTATAAGTGAGTATAATCGTCACATGTAATGTTGGCGGTTTATCTCTTATTCTTGCTAGAGTATCCCACACATTAATCAATGTTAGTTCATTAGATTTTTTGATGCATTATTTTCACATTAGCCAGTCTTATACTTAATGGGTTATTTGACGTGGTTAACCTGACAAAGTCGTCAGCTTTATAGATAGGAGAAAGGTTTGAGCTATTTAATGATGGATCTTGCAGGTTTAGCAGTCTCTGTGCTTGAAACCGAGCAATTACAGCACCCTCAGGTGGGTGGTATTATATTATTTAGTCGTAACTTTGAAAGTAAAAGTCAACTAATTGAACTGGTTAAGCAAGTTCGTCTTATTCGTCCTGAATTATTAATTGCCGTTGATCACGAAGGTGGTCGAGTTCAACGTTTTCGTGAAGGCTTTAGTTTAATTCCTGCTATGGGTGATATTTTACCTGCTGCTAAAGGCGATTTAACATTAGCTAAACAATGGGCGAAGGAGTGTGGTTTTTTAATGGCTATTGAGCTTTTAGCCTGTGACATCGATTTAAGTTTTGCGCCCGTATTAGACGTAAATGGTATCAGTGAGGTGATTGGTAAACGCAGTTTTAGTGCTATTGCTGATGAAGTTAGCGTGTTAGCCCAACAATTTATTATTGGCATGAATCAAGCCGGGATGGCTGCCGTAGGTAAACATTTTCCTGGTCATGGCAGTGTCGCTGCCGATTCACATATTGCGATGCCTGTTGATCCGCGCAGTAAAGAACAGCTGGAAAATGTCGACATGTTGCCGTTTACCCAACTGATTGGATCACAGCAGTTGCAAGGTGTTATGCCTGCACATGTTGTTTATTCTAATATAGATCCTAATCCTGCGGGGTTTTCACCTTATTGGTTACAGACCATTTTACGTCAACAATTAGGCTTTAATGGGGTTATTTTTTCTGACGATTTAGGCATGAAGGGCGCGAGTTTTGCCGGTGATTATCTTGGGCGGGCAAAATCGGCATTAGATGCGGGTTGTGACATGATTTTGGTATGTAACGACCCCGTTGGTGTAAAGGCTTTATTAACCGAGTTTGATTGGCCCGCTGCAGAGCCTATGCATACCGCTCTAACGTTAAAAGGCGATGCAGAGCAAACCCTAAAGGCACTTGAGCAGCAAACTCGGTGGCAGGCAGCGCAACAATTGGCATCCGATATCACAGCGATAGCGCAGTCGTTATAAACAGTTTCGATAGTAAATGAGCTTGGTATTAAGCAAAAAACCGGATCAATCGATCCGGTTTTTAATTATCTGCTTGTCAGATACTCAGCTATTAACCTGTATATGGCACAGCTTGATTAGTGGTAGAACGTTCTGTTAAATCAATCGGTTTCACATTAGTGGGTTGAGCCATTTTACGAATTTGCATCACAATACCCAATTGTGGGTGATCAAAATAATGGATTTCACCACTGCGAACCCGTCGATTTTGGATCAGTGGAATACTTTCTAAGTAAGGCGCCAATTGTTTTTTACCTTCAATGTCTAACGCTGAATATTCGTTAAACTCCAAAGGACTCGATTCCACCATTTTTTGAGTCGGTTTACGCAAGGCCAAATTATTTTCAATGTAAAGATAATGACTGAGGTAAATGTTAATTGAGCCGTCTAATTCCCAGACCGGATTAATCTTCGGCGCTTCATAAACATCACCTAATGCACCAAACTCTGTACCTGGTTTTGTTTCTGCTGGATTTGGCTTTTTAACACTTAAACCATGATATTCAAAACTCTTTGAAAAATCCTTACCACCAAAAATACGGATAGGCTTAGCTCGTCGACGAGATTGCATATTTTGCTGCCAAGTTAAATGCACTAGCCCTTTAACATACGGTTCGCGGCTAATGGTTCTAATTAAGTCACTAAATTGACCTTGGCTATTAGCCAGTAACAGTGGCCCTTGACTTAAGTATGCCTGTTGCGGCGAGCTAGCTCCGATATTAAATGGAACTTGGCTTGGATAGGTGACGGTAGTATTGCTGACAATTGGAGCATTACAGTTGCTAGCACCATTGGTCCAGTCGGTTGAAGTACAACCATTTAAGCCAACGGCCACTCCGGTGATGTCGGTACTGATCACTGGGGTAATAATATCTACCGTATCGGTACTCAGTTTGGGAGGTGCGGCATTTAACCACTTTTCAACAGAGGGTTGTTGGCGTTCAAATACAAACACTTCAACTTCAAACCATGATTCTGCATGGGCTGAAAAGCTGTGGGATAGCGCTGTGATAGCGGCGATAGTAATCGCAAGTTTACGAAGCACTATTTGTCTCCAAAATTTGATGTTTAGCGAACTGTTCAAGCAAGGTACTGATGAGCTCAAGACGCTCTTTGCTTGTTTCAGCAGGAATATTGAACTTTAACTTATTTGGCCCGTCCATTCGATAGATTTGTGGCTGGTTTTGCAACAAACCAATAATAAACATTGGATCGACGTGATTTTCTTGACCAAATTCAACACTGCCGCCTTTAGCGTGCATTTCTATTTTGGCAATACCCAATGCCGTTGCCTGGTGTTTGTATAGCGTGAGCGCCATTAGATTTCGCGTTGGTTGAGGTAACATACCAAAACGGTCGATAAATTCGACTTTAAGCTCATCAAGCATGCTATCTGTTTCGCAGTTAGCAATACGTTTGTAAAGTGACAAACGCATGTTAACGTCACTGACGTAGTCTTCAGGTAATAAAGCTGGAATACGTAAATCAATTTCTGCTTTGGCGCTCATCATATAGGCTAAAGAAGGCTCTTTTCCTTCTTTGAGGGCCTTTACGGCAGATTCCAGCATTTCCATGTATAAACTAAAGCCAATTTTTGAAATATGGCCGCTTTGTTCATCGCCGAGCAATTCACCTGCACCGCGAATTTCTAAATCTTGAGTCGCCAGTAAAAAACCGGCTCCAAGATCTTCTAAGGCTTCAATCGCTTCAAGACGTTTACGTGCATCTGGGGTCATGCGTTTAGGATGCGGGGTCATCATGTAAGCATAAGCTTGGTGATGCGAGCGCCCAACGCGACCACGGAGCTGATGCAGTTGCGCTAAACCAAACATATCTGCTCGGTCAATCATAATGGTGTTGGCACTGGGCACGTC
This sequence comes from Shewanella sp. SR43-8, assembly GCF_014163775.1. Taxonomy (NCBI): domain Bacteria; kingdom Pseudomonadati; phylum Pseudomonadota; class Gammaproteobacteria; order Alteromonadales; family Shewanellaceae; genus Shewanella; species Shewanella sp. SR43-8. The sequence goes on from NZ_JACJDX010000002.1 coordinate 331,953, forward strand.
GATGCCGGTTTCAATAATGGTGGTACACACCAGTACGTTAAAGCGTTGATGATAAAAATCAGACATCACTTTCTCAAGATCGCGCTCCCGCATTTGACCGTGGGCAGTTATCACGCGCGCTTCTGGCAACAAATCGCGAATGTTTTGTGCGGTTTTCTCGATAGTCTCAACATTATTGTGCAGATAATACACTTGGCCACCACGTAAAATTTCACGCAATATGGCTTCCCGTGTGGTGGCTTTATCATATTCGCGCACAAAGGTTTTAACCGCTAAACGTTTAGCGGGTGGCGTAGCGATAATCGATAAATCTCGCATACCCGACATGGCCATGTTTAAGGTCCGCGGAATAGGGGTGGCTGTGAGAGTAAGAATGTCGACGTTGGCTCTAAGTGCTTTAATTTTTTCTTTTTGACGCACGCCAAAGCGGTGTTCTTCATCGATAATCAGTAAGCCAAGATTTTCAAAATTAGCTTCTGATGACAGTAATTTATGAGTGCCGATAACAATATCGACTTTGCCTTCAGACAATTGTTCGACCACATTGCTTTGCTCTTTGGCTGTTCTAAAGCGCGACATGACTTCAATCACTATGGGCCAATCGGCGAAACGGTCGGTAAAGTTTTCATAATGTTGCTGCGCCAGCAAGGTTGTTGGCACTAATACCACCACTTGTTTACCGGCATTCACCGCGACAAATGCTGCGCGCATGGCCACTTCTGTTTTACCAAAGCCCACGTCACCACAGACTAAACGGTCCATAGCTAATGGCGCTTGCATGTCTTCAAGTACCGCAAGAATGGCGCTTTCTTGATCAACCGTTTCTTCAAAGGGGAAACCTTGGCTGAATTGAGCGTATTCTTGTTCATCTATACTCATCGCTTCGCCCGGACGAGCTTGGCGACGGGCATACACATCAAGTAATTCAGCTGCCACATCTCGAATGCGTTCAATGGCTTTTTTCTTGGCTTTTGCCCAGGTTTCGTTACCTAACTTATTAAGATGAGTACTGCCGTCGGCACTGGCATTGTAGCGGCTAATAAGGTGCAGTGATGACACGGGCACATACAGTTTGTCACCACCAGAATATTCCAGTTTTAAATATTCGGCGACTAAGCCGCCGGTATCAAGGGTTTCTAACCCCTGGTATAAGGCCACGCCATGTTCAAGATGCACTATGGGCTGACCGACTTTAAGTTCGGCTAAGTTTTTAACTAATACATCTGAACTAACTTGTTTTTGTTTTTCGCGGCGACGTTGCTGCGAGATACGTTGACCAAATAACTCGGTTTCACAAATGATGCTCACGGCACCTTTTGTTGTGTCGGTTAGTACACACCCACGCGAGAGCGGGGACACGATTAAACCAATGCGGTCTTCGGTTGCTAAGTAATCATTAAGATGATCAAACTGTTTAGGTTTGATGCCAATTTTAGCAAATAGCTCTAATAAGGCCTCACGGCGGCCTTCTGATTCCGCACTAAATACCAAGGCTGGGTGCTGCTGACAATATTCTTGTAACGCAATCAGCGGTTGCTTGAGTTTATGATTGGCATTGATGTCGGGCAGTTTTTCAACGTTGGCGACCAGAGTGTGTTTAGGCAGTGCAACTTCGGCCAACGGCTCGCCAGCATTGTTAGTATCGCTAGCAATATACTGCTGTAATAACTGCGTGCGGTTATAGGACTTAAATGCCGAAAATAACTCATCATTAAGCAAGTAAAGTTCTTGTGGTGCCAGTAATGGCCGCAGAGGATCCACTCGTCGGTCTTCGTAACGGACATTCACTTCATGTAAGTGGGCTAAGCTGGCTTTTTCAATATCGCCTAAAGTGATAAGTTGACTATCTTGTGGCAAGTAATCAAATAGTGTGGCGATATCATCGAAAAACAGTGGTAAGTAGTTTTCAATACCGGCAGGCATTAAATTACGACTAACTTGTTGATAAACCGACTCCGCCTCTTTTGAGATCACCTCAAAGCGACGACGATAACGTTGTCTAAAACCTTCAATGGCATTGCTGTCAGTGGGAAACTCTTTCGCGGGTAGCATGCGAATGGCATCACGCGCCATGCCTGAACGCTGGGTATCAACATCAAAAAAGCGGATCGATTCCACTTCATCATCAAACAGTTCTATGCGTAACGGTTGTTTCGATCCGGTAGGGAAAATATCAATAATAGAACCACGAATAGCGAACTCACCGTGCTCATAGACTTGATCAACTAAATGGTAGCCGGTGTCGGTAAGGTGCTGTCTGGCTTGCTGTAAACTGTAAGTATCACCTTTATTAAGCACCATGACATTAGCGGTCATAAATGATTTAGGCGGTAAGCGAACCATTAAAGTGTTTACTGGTACTATCACCACATTATGCTGACTCTGGCCAATATTGGCCAAGGTTTCAAGACGCTGTGAAATCAGGTCTTGATGTGGCGAAAAACTATCGTAAGGCAAGGTTTCACGGTCGGGAAACAAACACACATTGATATTGATGTGATTTAATAAATAACTCAGCTCAACCTCAAGTGACAGCGCACTGGGCGTGTCATGGGTGACAATAATACTGGTACCAGCATGGTTATTAATTAAGTTAGCAAGGGTGATGGCTTGTGAAACCCCACCTAACGTTGCCAAAGTTTGCGTTTGTTGGCCTTTTTTTACACTCGGCGGCGTGAGTACACTAAATAGGTTCATTAAAATCTTTGTCAGTTCCGTTTGCGATCAAGTCGTATTGAATGAGGCGATGCTTCAGCTGCGCTGCCTATCGATAGTCTGTTTGCGTTTTTTGAGCATTTTTTGTTGTACATTCAAGCTTGCTTTAACTAATTGCTCAATATCATCCTCAAGTATTTGACTAAACTCAAGGTCACAGCGCCAATATGGGGTTTCTATGGCATCATCTGTTGCTAAAGGGGTACAGGTTTTTATTTGGCAAATACACAATATGGCAACTAATTCCGTGTGCAAGTAGATGTGGGTTTTAACGTGGTCATTGATATCCAATGGACGTGATGAAATGATACTCACGCCACTGCCACCAAATTGATCGCCTGTAAATAACTCGCCATCTTGCACTTCTTTTTCAAGCATATGTTGTAATACTAAATCGACTTTGCGTGATTGTAGCTTTAAAAAATCGACCACAGCTTTAGCATCATTGTCTAAATTTCGCAGCTGCAGTAAACAATTGGCTTCAAGACTTTTCACTTCAGTTAGTAGTTTTAACCCAACAGATTGCATGTCTCTAAGCTCATCATCTGTGGGTAAAGCACGCTTTGGATCCCACAAAGTGAGATACACATTAAAGTGGTGAGGCACACTAAAATAAGAATTGCTGTCAGGTATCAAGGTTTGCCTCTTTATTTATCACACTAATAGCCCTATTATCGTGCCCAACTTAATGATTTAGCAAGTCATACACGCTGGCTTGTTGTTTTCATGTCATCATTTAGCCCGATTGTCTGACTAATACGCCTAAACTGGCGCACAGGATTAGTATTTTTTTATGAATTTAGGATTTTCATTTTTTATTGGCTACCGTTACTGGCGAGCCCGAAAAGCGAATGCTTTTGCCTCTTTTATTACCTTTTTTGCAGTGTCGGGTATTTTTTTAGGTGTGGCAGCATTGATCGTGGTGAGTTCAGTGATGAATGGCTTAGAAGGTCAGCTCAAAAATCGTATTTTAGGTGCTGTTCCACAGATGACCTTGATCAGTGACATGGGATTTCGTGATTGGCAACAAAGTACCCAGAGTTTACTGGCGGATAAAGATTTATTACAAAAAATTCGCGGCATTGTGCCTAGTGCAACCACTCAAGCTATGATCCAATCGAGCAGTAATATCCATGCGATTCAGATGTATGGTGTGTATCCAGAACTTGAACAATCCCTGTCGAGCATTGCCTCACATACTTATTCCGATGCCTTTTCAACCTTAAAGGCCGACAAGTATTTAATTGTCCTTGGTGCTGATCTTGCCCGTAAATTAGATGTAAAAACGGGTGACCGGGTCAGGGTGCTAAGTGGTGATGGTGTGGTGTACTCTCCAATGGGCCCAGTACCTAGTCAGCGTAAATTTACCGTTGCGGGTATTTTTGAAATGGGCTCGCAAGTCGATTCGAGCGTGGCCTATGTGCATTACAAGGATGCGCGTAAGTTGATGCGTCAAGACAGTAATACTATAAATGAGCTGCGAGTATATTTGAAAGATCCTTTCTCGGCCCCGACACTAGCATCGAAAGTGGTTGCCGGATTTGCCAAGCAAAATATTGACATTCAAACCCGTGATTGGCGCCAAGACTTCGGTCATTTATTTTCGGCGGTAAAGATGGAAAAAAATATGATGTCATTGATGCTCAGTTTAATTGTGGCTGTGGCTGCATTTAATATTGTGTCAGCATTGGTGATGATGGTCGTGGATAAAACTACTGATGTTGCGGTGTTAAAAACCCAAGGGTTAACGACCACTTCGGTAATGACGATTTTTATTGTCCAGGGCTCCCTTAATGCATTGTTAGGGCTAATGCTTGGTACTATTGCTGGCATAGTGTTAACCCTCAATTTAAATGAAATATTAACCTCGCTTGGCATTTCTATTTTAGGCTTAGGTCAGACTCTGCCGGTGCAATTTTCATTAGCGCAATTGAGTCTTATCATTTTGGGCACATTATTTATGACCTTATTTGCCACCCTTTATCCTGCGTTGTCCGCCGCAAGGGTTCAACCCGCTACCGCTTTGAGATACGAATAATGAGTCAGACACAACAAGTATTACTTCAGGTTCAACACGTCAGTAAGCATTATCATGATGGTGAAGTGACCACTCAGGTATTATCTGGGGTTGATTTAACCGTTTATAAAGGTGAACAGTTGGCTATTGTCGGCAGTTCAGGATCGGGTAAAAGTACGCTTTTACACATTATGGGTACCTTAGATACACCCACATCGGGTAACGTCATGCTAGACGGCGAAGACTTATATCAATTGTCTAGTGCCCGTCAGGCGATAATACGTAATCAAGATTTGGGCTTTATTTATCAATTTCACCATTTGTTGCCAGAGTTTTCCGCATTAGAGAATGTTGCTATGCCGGCATTCATTCAAGGTAGAGATAAAAAGCAAGCTTTGGTAGATGCGCAAAACTTACTCGAGCGTGTTGGCTTAGGCCATCGTTTGCATCATATTCCGGCACAGTTGTCTGGTGGTGAACGCCAACGTGTAGCGATTGCTCGTGCATTAATCAATAAACCTAAGTTGGTATTAGCCGACGAGCCAACCGGTAATTTAGATGCCAGCAGTGGTAACAATGTTTATGCGATGATCCGCGAGTTAGCCCAGCAGTTTGGCACTGCATTTGTGGTGGTGACTCATGATCACAGCTTGGCCGCTAAAATGGATCGTCAACTCACTATGAAAGATGGTGTGCTTCAAGTTACTGCCAATCCACCCGCTGTAGGGTTAGCAGAATGAGTAAGTGGCTGCCGTTAACCATTGGCTGGCGTTTTTTTCGCGCGCGACAGTCTAATGGCTTTATTGGGTTTATTTCTTTTGCGTCGACCGCTGGTATTGCTTTAGGCGTTGGCGTATTGATTGTCGTATTATCGGCCATGAATGGTTTTGAAAAAGAGTTGCAAGAGCGTTTATTAGGCGTGGTGTCACACGGTGAACTTGTTGGTGTTAATCAACCCATTACCGATTGGCATGTTATCGCGAAGAGTGCCTCAAACATGCCGCAAATTACTGGCGTAGCTCCATTTATTCGTTTACAAGGTTTAGTGCAAAAGCCTGGCGGTTTTCAAGGACTAACGGTAAATGGAATTGATATTAAGCATGAGTCAGATGTGTCGAGTATTGCTGATTATATGCCTAATGATGCGTGGCAATCATTGGCGGGTGATAACAACCATATTGTGCTTGGTCGCAGTTTATTGACAAAATTAGGCTTAAAAGTTGGTGATACTTTAGCTATGTATACCCCTGACACGAATAGTAGTCAGTTAACGTCAGCTAAGAGTCATCGCTTTGTGGTATCCGGTGTATACGATTTGGGCGGCGAAATCGAGTCAACCCAAGCGTATGTGTCGCTTAATTACTTAGCAGATTTACTTGAGTTAGGAACCGGCGTTTCTGGTGTGCGAATTCAAGTCAATAATGTCTTTAATGCGGCGAGTATTACCCGTGATTTAGGCTTTGCTCAAGAGCAATATTTATATATTAATGATTGGACTCGCAGTCAAGGGCATTTGTACCAAGATATTCAATTAGTCCGCTTAGTCATGTATCTGGTACTCGCTTTAGTGATTGCAGTGGCCTGCTTTAATATCGTGTCGACACTTGTAATGGCGGTGCGCGATAAAGCGTCTGAAATTGCAATTTTAATGACAATGGGGCTCTCTCGTGGTGCGATTATGACCATATTCATTCTGCAAGGTGCGCTTAATGGTGTTATGGGCTGTGTTATTGGGGGCGTGTTAGGCGTCAGCTTAGCGTATAACTTAAGTGCCATTGCGAGCAGCATTGAACACCTTTTAGGGGTGCAGTTATTGGCTTCTGATATTTATTTTATTGATTTCCTACCATCAGAATTACATTATCAAGATGTGGCAGTGGTGCTATTAATGGGCCTATTTATGAGCCTTATCGCAACCATTTATCCGGCATGGAAAGCGACTAAAATTTCTCCGGCTACCGCATTGGCGGGCAGATAAGCCCTATAAACCAACGAGGTTGATATGGACAGTAATGCTAATGTGCGTCCACTAAAGTGTCCAACGTTAACCTCGGGTAGCTTAATCATCCGACCATTGACCTTAGATGATTTAATTGCATTTACCGCTTATAGAGCAGATCCTAATGTTGCTCGATATCAGAGTTGGACGGATTATCACTATCAAGACGCACTAAGCTTATTGAATTTAACCAACTACCAAGATTTTGCTAAAGCAGGGCAGTGGTATCAATTAGCCATCAGTGGTCAGCATGAGCTGTTAATGGGCGATCTGGCGGTATATTTTATTGATGACACCCAAGTTGAAGTGGGTTTTACTGTCGCTCCTGCATTTCAAGGACAGGGAATTGCAGCACAAGCGTTAACTTGTTTATTGCAATATTTGTTTGTGGAATTATCTCGTCATCGAGTTATTGCTCGAACTGATTGCCTCAATCTAGCCAGTGCAGCGCTTTTAGAAAAGTTGCAGTTTCGTCGTGAAGGCCATTTTATTAACAATGTGTTTTTTAAAGGCGCATGGGGTGATGAGTATCTGTATGCCATGTTGGCGAGTGAGTTTAATACTCAATATTCTGAGTATAAATGATAAAGAAAGCTGTTATGTCTTGTAACCAATGTACTGATTCCGTTTTCAAACAAAAAATTGGTCGCTGTAAACGCTGCATGTGGCAATTGACGTTACTGAGCGCAATTACATGGCCACTTTGGTGGTATTGTTATGCAGATACCCCTAAGAGCGTAGAATCTATCGCACTACTTTTCTTTGCAGTTGGTTTTAGCGGGTTACTTACGCTGCACTTGGTTGTGTGGACCTACCGCAACCTAACTAGTCCCCGCCGTTAATCTAAATGGTGTTTAATCAGTCCTTTGAACAACTGATTTGATTGTGTTTATTTGTAATAGATAAACTATCGACGCTGCGAGTCACAAGAACGTACGCTTTGTTGAGTAAAACAAATTCCCCCTCATAAATTACAGCGTTGCTTAACTAAGCAACAATCACGACAACATCAGTATCTGTTTTTGTTTACCGAACGAGTCTGTATTCGTATTTCGCTTCAGTACCCCGTAGCACTGATCCACCACCAAATCTTCGCTTAGTTGGCCATGCTCAGGATCAAACTCCCTAATGGTGTATGAGCGCTTAATCGCAGCATTAGGATTTGTTAATGTTATATTTACGAAAGTGGATTAACAGACCAAAAAATTGCACGTTTAGCATAGCGGATGTCACAAAACTTAAATCAACAGCTTTAGTTGTAAAAAAGACCGCTATTGCGGCCTTAGTGATTTCAGTTGCTCAATATATTTAAAGCTTACTGACCTTTACGCTTTTGCCATTTAAATAAAATTGAATAGCGCCACATACTTTTAATGACAATATAACCGATTAACGCTGACACAATGCCTAATACTAAGCAACCCACTAAAAAGGGAGGACCTATGGTTGACAACGAGGCCTCAATCCATGCCCAAGTGGCTTCAAATTGAAATGCCTGCGCTCTATGTCCGATGATTTTAGCACCTAACAAATAGGCACCATAAAACATGATAGGCATAGTCAGCGGATTAGTTATCCATACCAGTGCGACAGCAACGGGGAGGTTGACGTTAAATAAAATCGCAAACCCTGCAGCAACCACCATTTGAAATGGCATGGGGATCCAAGCCACAAATAGTCCGACCGCAAAGGCACCAGGAGCTGATTTGCGATTTAATGCCCACAAATTAGGTTTGTGTAATAGTTTGCCAAACACCCGTAAATACTTATGATCACGGAGTGTTTCTGGTTTGGGCATAAATCTTTGTATTAATTTTTTTGGCATATTTGTCGATTAATGTCTTAACTAATTCATTATGAATCGATTTATCTATGGCTTTTGCGCCTGTTCTTTATCAGCGATGTTATGGCCTTCGCTGGCACCTTTATGGTGTTTACCTATTCTATTTTTGGCTATGCTACTTTGCCTTCGCAAAGGGCCACTTATGGCTGGCTGTTTATTCGCCATCATTTGGCTGAGCCTGTTGTTTCATTGTCTATATATGCATCAATATGCTGAAAAGTCGCAACAAATTGAGTTTAAGGCGCAGATAGTATCACTAGTTAGCCAAAACAGCGACTGGATTAGTTTTGATGTGCGCGTTATTTCTGAAGCTGATCAAGACGCCTTTTTTGATTCTTGGGCGCTTAACAATGTGCAGCGATATTACCGATTAACATGGCAAAAGCCAGATAAAATTGTTGTCGGTCAAATATGGCAATTTAGTGCAAAGTTGAAAGGGATCTCGAGCATACAAAATCAAGGAGGCTTTAATCAACAAAAGTACTTCATTACTCGGCATATTATTGCCAAAGGCCGCGTTAAACAAGCTGAGTTAATTCGTTATGGTGGGTCTTTACGCCAAGATATTACGCAGAAACTAGCTCCTATATTGGCACAACTTGCTCAGGGCGATATTTTACAAGCGTTAATTTTGGGTGATAAAAGTGCTTTAACCACAGCGCGATGGCAGCAATTGCGTCAAACAGGGGCAGGGCATTTAGTCGCTATTTCTGGGTTACATTTATCGGTCGTTTTTGGCTTGTTTTATGGCATTTTTCTCGGCATAAGCCGTTATGCATTTTCTTGGCAGCATTTAGGTAAAATGCAATTCGCCATGATATTAGCGGGCATATTTACCTTTGGGTATGGCTATTTATCGGGTTTTGCAATTGCTACGCAGCGTGCTTTATTGATGTTATTTCTGTTGCTCATTTTTAGTTTTATTAAGCAGTTTAGCCACCATTGGGATCGATTGGTGTATGCCTTGTTTTTTGTGTTGCTGGTGGATCCTTTTGCATCGCTTGGTGCCGGATTATGGTTATCGTTTGGCGCATTGGCCATTATTTTGTTGTCGGTGCAAGCCAATACGGTTGAGCAGCAGGCAGAGATAGGCACTGATTATGTAGCTAAAAGTATTTCTGCATCTTCCTCTAATATGGCTGAGCGATGCGTACAAAAAATCCTAAAACTTAAAGGTAAGCTGCTTCATGGACTCAGTCTGTTGTGGTCAATTCAATGGCGATTAGCGCTGCTATTGGGAGTACTGCAAGGCATTTTGTTTGGCAGCATTTCACCTCATAGCATATGGCTCAATATGCTGCTCGTGCCTTGGTTTAGTCTGGTGGTGATCCCATTAACGATACTCAGTTTTTACATTTGGTTAGTGGTGTTGTGCATTTTTTTGTTATTGGGTATCGATAGCGACTCGCAACAACACTTAGGTACGATGATCTTTCAATGGGCGAATATGAGCCTTGAGCCATTTGCCTGGTTGTTACAGCTGAGCGATCATTTGCCAGTAAATCAGTTGCTATTAACTGAACAACAACTGGCTGGATTGGTATTTTCTATTTTTGCGATGATGTTGTTGAGCATTCGTCGTCATGTGGCTAAAAAGCAAAAGAGAATTTACCTTTTTTTCGTTACCATATTGCTGCTGCCAATCGTCATCAATAAGTTAGTGACTCAAGAGATATTGCCTGGGCCATCATCTTCATTAGGCTCAACACCATGGCAGCTTCATGTTATTGATGTGGCTCAAGGCATGGCAGTCGTTTTACAGCAAGGTCGACACGGGATTATTTACGATACTGGTGCCGCTTATGGGGATTTTAGCTATGCACAACGGGCAATAGTGCCTTTTCTTGCCAGCCAAGGTATCCGTTTCATTGATTATATTATTATAAGTCATGATGATAATGACCATGCTGGTGGTGTGCATGTGTTGCGTGAACAATTTCCACTGGCGAGGTTAATTGCTGACTTTACCATAACCTCCAAAGCTTTATCGCTGTCACCAGCAGTTGCACAAGCTTGTAAAGGGCAAATACTCTGGCGCGGTATGCAATTAAACTTCATTGGTAATCCGTTAACGGCCTCGAATGATAATAACAACTCATGTGTGGTTAAATTGTCTGATGGCCTGTCTTCAGTATTGTTAACTGGAGACATTGAAGCCGACAGAGAGCAGACATTAATTACTGCACAGGCTGATATTCGAGCCGATATTTTATTGGTGCCGCATCATGGTAGCCGAACATCGTCTACCCCAGCATTTATCGATAGCGTTAATCCGCAATTAGCCATTTTTACCGCTGGTTTTTCTAATCAGTATGGTTTCCCTAAACCTGAGGTTGTTGCGAGGTATCAACAGCAGGGCTGCAAAATATTACAAACGGGTCATGCCGGCCAAATTAGTATCACTTTTGATCAAGGCGAATATAAAATCGCCACTTACCGCCAACAAATGGCTCCATTTTGGTATAACCGTTTGTTTAGATTTGGTGAGTCACTTAAAGCAGAGTAGAATATCATTTATGTTTGTTAGTTAAGTATTGGATTCAATGTCAGCATCACCTAAAAATGAAATGTGGATCGTTTTCAAACGTTTGATGACCTATGTCGTGCCAATGAAAGCCATGTTTATTATGGCTGTACTCGGCCTTATTACCTATGGCGCTGTCGATGCAGCGTTTATCGCATTTATTAAACCTTTTATTGATGAAGGTTTTAGTCAAACGCCAGCCATAGTGGCAGGAGTCGACTTACCTACTCATGGTGGGTTTAATGCCAATAAAGACATTATGTTAATGGCGCCGATTGCGGTTATTTTAATGTTCAGCTTACGTGGTTTGGCTAACTTTGTGTCGACCTATTGTGTGTCGTTTATGAGTGCACAGCTCATTATGGATATGCGCCAACAAGTGTTTGAGCATTATCTGCGTTTGCCTGTAAGTTATATCGACCGCGAAAATAGCGGTAATTTGATTTCGCGCGTCACCTTTGATACTGAACAAATTGCCCGAGCATCTGGCAGTGCGTTAATTTCAATTGTTCGCGATAGCATGACCGCCATCGGCATGTTAGGCATTATGTTCTACTATTCGTGGAAATTATCCTTATGCATACTAGTGATAGGCCCAATTATGGGCGTTGTCATCAGCATTGTGAGTAAGCGCTTTCGTAAGGTGTCTAAGCAGATCCAGTCTGCTATGGGCGGCGTAACTGCAACGACTGAACAGATGATTAAGGGCCATAAAAACGTATTAGTCTTTGGTGGCCAAAAAACAGAGGTTGATCGTTTCTATCAAGTTAACGACCAAAACCGTTACCAGAATATGAAGCTAGCAGTAGCTCAATCTGTTAGTCAGCCATTGATCATGGTTATTGGATCTTTCGCACTGGCGTTTGTGTTGTATGCCGCCACTTGGGATAGCATGAAAACCGATCTGACCGCAGGTACGTTTGCGGCTATTTTAGGTGCCATGTTGGCCATGCTACAACCGATTAAGAACTTAACCCGAGTTAATGCGGAGTTTCAACGCGGCATTGCAGCTTGTACTACTGTATTTGAATTACTAGATACTCCGCCTGAGCCTGATAATGGCCCGTTCACCATCGATCGCGTTCAAGGCAAACTGACATTTGAAAATGTGACCTTTTCTTATCCAGGGCAAGATAAACCCGCTTTGAACGGTATTGATTTTGAAGTTAAACCCGGTAAAACCATCGCTTTAGTAGGGCGCTCTGGCTCTGGTAAGTCGACTATCGCGAGTTTGATTACGCGTTTTTATGGTGGATTATCAAGTGGTGATATTCGCCTTGATGACACCAGCATTTACGATTACCAATTAAAATCATTGCGTAATCAAGTGGCGTTAGTGTCGCAGCAAGTGACCTTATTTAACGACACCATAGCGAATAATATTGCCTATGCTTACCCAGGCGAAGTTACCCGCGAGCAAATCGTTCGCGCTGCTGAGCTTGCTTATGCGATGGAGTTTATCGAGACATTGCCAAAAGGGCTCGATACCCAAGTGGGCGAAAATGGCGTGTTGCTTTCAGGTGGTCAACGTCAACGTATTGCGATTGCTCGCGCTATGTTACGTGATGCCCCAGTATTGATTTTAGATGAAGCGACATCGGCTTTAGATACTGAGTCTGAAAAAGCGATTCAAAAAGGCTTAGATAATCTGCGTCATAACCGTACCTCAATTGTTATCGCCCATCGTTTATCGACAATTGAAAGTGCTGATGAAATCTTGGTTATCGATCAAGGTCGAGTTGTTGAGCGCGGTAATCACAGTGAGTTAATTGCTCAAGCTGGTATTTACGCCAATCTTTATCAGATGCAGTTCAGTCAATAATGATTAGGTGTTTGTAATGCAACAGCTTATTCATCGGATTTGGTATCAAGGTCATCAAGCCAAATGGTTATTACTGCCATTGTCCGGTTTATTTTGGCTCATATCTACTATTCGCCGTGGACTGTTTCGTTTTGGGCTTAAACAGGCACAAGTGTTACCCGTGCCTGTGATAGTGGTCGGTAATATTACCGCTGGTGGCAGTGGAAAAACCCCCACAGTGATTTATTTAATTGAGTTATTACGCCAACATGGTTACAAACCTGGTGTGATAAGCCGAGGTTATGGGGTGAATATTGATGGCGTAATGGCTGTTAATCATCATGCCAAAGCCTGTGAGGTTGGTGATGAACCGGCCATGATAGTGGCTCGTACTCAAGTGCCTATGGTTGTTGGCGCCAGTAGAGTTAGTGCCGCTCAGGCTTTACTTAGTGAGTTTGATGTTGATGTCATCATTAGTGACGATGGTTTACAGCATTATGCTTTGGGGCGTGATATTGAAATAGCCTTGGTCGATGGTGAACGCCGTTATGGTAATCATTGTCTATTACCCGCAGGTCCGTTACGAGAAGGTTTGTGGCGTGTAAATTCGGTTGATTTTATCATTAACAATGGCGGTCCGGCTTATGACGGTGAAGTGTTGATGACTCTGGAGCCAGCGCCGCTTTGCCAGATCAACAGTCTTCTGCACCATGAATTTAGTCAGCAGGACAGTGTGGTGGCTATGGCTGGCATAGGTAATCCACAACGTTTTTTTAGTAGTATTAGCCAGTTAGGCTATAAAGTAGTACAAACCGTTGAGTTTGCAGATCATCAGGCTTTTGACGCAAAGCAATTAAACGCGTTATCTGTGCAACATTCATTATTAATGACTGAAAAAGATGCGGTTAAATGTCGCGATTTTGCACAATCAAACTGGTGGTATTTACCTGTAAATGCGAAGCTTAACTCAGAATTTGATCACGCATTGTTGAGCCGACTACAGCAAGTGGCTCAAACTAAAAAAGGATTGTCTCATGGCATTTGATAAAAAATTACTCGAAATTGTGGCTTGCCCAGTATGCAAAGGCAAGCTTGAATACGACAAAGAGTCACAACAGCTTATCTGCAAGTTTGATAAGTTAGCTTACCCTATTACCGAAGGTATTCCGGTTTTGCTGGAAAATCGTGCTACAACCTTAGTTTCTGAATAACCCTAGTTACTGAATACCCTTAGTTATTTAATAACGTTAAAATAGTAACTCTGGGTATAATATGATTAAGCGTCCGTTGGACGCTTTTTTTATATTCATTAGGCCAGCATCACGATGTGTTTGTTTGATTTATTTGTGCGTTTTATGTGGAAAGGCTTTAAAACTGTTTATTTGCGCTGATGTTATGTTAGGTAAGCACATCTAATAGTGGCTTAGTGGCTAATTTACTTTTAGGGCTTTACAGCATAAAAAAAGCTTGCCGATAAAGGCAAGCTCATTAACCTCTTGAGACCATCACATCAGGTTAATTATATGACGCGATATGATTTACCTTGATAAACCGTCAACGATACTAAGTTTACCTTTGGGTGGATAAATCTTGATATAAGGTTTCAATCCATTTATCTGCAGTGATAAATTCCCAGCTCCAATCAGCGTATTTTTCTGGTACACCTTGTTTTTTGATGCTGGCTAAATCGTGCCCTAGTTCAATTTCACCGCGCATCCAATTAATGCTGTCATCTAGCATATGCTTAAATTTAAACAGTGCATTTTTATCGGCTAAATCGCCATGGCCTGGGATCACTTTGGTGTTGTTGTCTAAACGATCCAATATCAAGCTGACGTTTTCACGATAACCCGTCACCGATCCTCCGGCATCTAAATCAATGTATGGGAAACGATCTTTGAAATATAAATCACCCATATGAATAATATTAGCCTTTTGCCATATCACTACGCTGTCACCATCAGTGTGTCCGGGACCCAGATGGATAATCTCTAAGGTGTCTTGGTTAAAATGAATGGATATATTGTCTCCATAAGTGATAACAGGCAGGGCTGAGGAGGCGATTTTATTTTGTGCTTGAAGACGCTTGAGAACATTATGGTGAGCTAAGATTGTACCTTGTTCACCAAAGTGAGCATTGCCGCCAGTATGGTCTGCATGGTAATGAGTGTTGACTATGTACTTGGGAGCACCTGGTTGAATTTGATTGAGTGCCGCGGTAATTTTATCGGCTAAGGGGGCATATTGGTCGTCAATGATCAATATGCCATCACTGCCAGCAGAAACTCCAATGTTGCCTCCAGCACCAATAAACATGTAAGTATTATTATCGAGTTTTTTCGACTTAATGGTCACATCATTAAATTTATCATCAGCCATGGCAGCTGTTTGAGTGAGTGCTAGCAAAGCGAGTGCACTGAGTCCGATGATATGACGTTGAAATCTTAATTTCATTATTATTCCCCATTGCTGTCTTAACAATTGTTTTATTGTTACTAGTACTGCCTAGGTTAACAATTTGATCACATATACAGCAATGATAAATCATACAAAGGTCTAAAGTATCGGTTCGCTAGCTTACACTGGTTCAGAGCACTTAACGCTAAGTATTAAGTGCTCTGATGTCTTAGTCCGAGTAGCTATTTTGGCCAAATGGGTTTAATACCTAAAACTTATTGCGGCTTAATGCTGTTAGCATGCACTAATCGCTTTAGATTAAAGTACCTAGAAACTACTTGGTCCACGGGAGTATTTTTTGGGCAAATGTATTCGATACTCCTAATCTTATCGCGGCTTTATGGCGCATGAGATACAAGGCTTGGTAACATAATGGTACTAAATATAAGCTAGTTACCGTTGAAAAGGTTAACCCACCAATAATGGCAATTGCCATAGGGGAATAGGGGGGGCCACCGCCGCCAATCTGTGTATCTCCCATTGCTAAGGGAACTAACCCCAGTACCGTGGTGGCCACTGTCATTAGTACCGGCCGAAGACGTGTAATACACACACTGATAATCGTGTGACTTAGTTTATCTAAATCAGGTGTCATTTGATTGATTTGATCAACCAATACAATACCGTTATTCACCACAATGCCCATCAAAATAAGAATTCCAATCATCGACATTACCGACATGGGTGTGCCGGTTAACCACAATGCCCAAAATACTCCCGTTATTGAGAACAGAATTGAGGTGATAATAGCGGTAGGTAACAATAATGACTCAAACAACGCTGCCATGACGATATAGATCATCGCAATCGCCAAAATCATATTGACGACCATAATTGACTGGTCTTCATCTTGGCGTTCAAACCCACCCCGCAGTGAGTAGCCGTATCCATAAGGGAAGTTGACCGAGTCCATGACTTGAGTGATTTTAGTTTGGGCTTCTTCGGTTGTCATATCCTCAAGGTTTGCGCCAATGGATAATGCTGTTTGGCGGTTAAAATGACGAATAGTATCAAATCTAGGAACTACAGTGGCTTCGGCTAAACTGTCAAGGGTGTAGACTCGGTCACCTTGGCGAATAATCGGTAGCTGTTTAAGTTTTTCAAGCGAGTTTTGCCAGCTTTTGTCATAGGCCAGTTCAATGCGGAGTTCGCCGCTAGGATCATGGCGAAATGAACGTAATTGCGAGCCTCTTAACGCGATCGCAATATTTGAAGCAATATCACTTAAGGTTAAATCCAGTCTGGCTGCCATTTCGCGGTTTATCACCACAACCACTTCTTGCTGAGCGCCATTCACTTCCGAGCGCACATCAACTAAGCCCTCAATATTGTCGAGTAATGGCATAACTTGCTCACTGATCCGGATGAGCTCGGTTGTCGAGCGTCCAGTTAAGGTCACACGGATACCGTTATTTTCATTGCCCCAGCCAAACTGAGGCGTGGCAATGGAAAACTTAGGGAAGCCTTCGCGGATCATTTTCTTTAGTTCGCCAATATCTATCGGGATGTCTTTTTGCAATAAAATGGTCGATTGCGCATCTTGCGGCGCGTAATAACTGTAAACCGCATCAATGTAAAACTTTTCTTTATTGCTATATAAGTAGGTTTCCATGCTATTAATCATAGCTTCGGTAACCGCTAAATTATGCCGACCCTCTAATTGATAATTAATGTACAAACGGTCATAACCTTCCCCGTCACCCTGATCTTGTTTCACCATGCTTAACGGCAATGCGGTTGACACTAATATTGCTAAGGCAATGACTCCAGAACGTTTTGGCCGCGTTAAAATCCAAGTGAGACTGCGCTCATAAAATCGTCCCAAACGGTTATTGTCTGTAGTGGTTTCGACATCAAAATGAAAGTGATTGAGCATCAATGGGATCAGGGTTTTAGCGACCAACAACGATGCTGCAAGCGAAATACAAATCGCTACAGCAACATGTTCTAAAAAGATGGTTAGCTGCACTTTAACGCCAAAAATATTCGGTAAAAACACGATGGCAGTGGTTAAGGTACCCGCCAAAACGGCTAAAGAAACTTTATCCACGCCAGTTAACACGGCTTGTTGGTTCGCTTTTCTCTGACAAGTATCGTCAATGTGTGCGGCTTGTTTTTCTTGCAGCACGCTTTCGGTGACAACCACTGCATTATCAATCAGCATGCCGACGGCTAATAACAATCCCATCATAGATAAAATATTTAAGCTGTAGCCTAAAAAGTACATACCGGCCAATGTCATACATAGAGAAATCGGTACAGATGAAATAACCACTAAGGTCATTTTAAGGTTATGTAAAAATAGATACAGCACCCCAAATGATAATACTGCTCCCATCAAACCAGACAACAGTAAGTCTTTTAACGATGATTTAACCCCATAGGCTTGATCTTCCATAATGAATAGCTTGATGCCATTAAATTGCTGATCTTGCTTAACCAGCTCGATGACCTTGAGTACCCGATCAGATACTTCAACTAAATTGGCGCCTGACTCTTTAAATACATCAATTCCCACAGCATATTTTTGGTCTAAATGTCGGCCTTCAATTTTTTCTGGCAGGGCATAGCTCACCATAGCGATATCTTGCAGACGAATACCCGGTACAATGACCAGATTATTAATGTCATCAAGACTGGTAAACTCACCTTTTGGCGAGACTTGGTACACTCTCGAGTCTTCTCTTAATGTACCGGCACTAATGACGAAGTTTTCCGCGAGTAAACGCGAGCGTAAATCGAGACTGTTGAGGCTTGATGCCACTAATTTATCGGCATCAAGGCGGATTTCAATCTGCTTTTGTTCAACACCATAAAGAGTGACTTTCGACACGCCATCAACGCGTTCAAGTGGCTTGCGTAACTGTTTATCCAATAAATCAAAGGCATTTGATAGTTCGCGCTCGCTTGATATGCGGATAGTGAGCACTGGCATATCGGCAGTTGAGAACTGTTGGATCATCACCCGCTCGACATCTTTGGGAAGTAAATGTCGTACTGAGTCTATTTTCTCACGCGCTTCAAGGCTCTTAGTGGCAACATCTTCACCCCATTTCATGTTGAGCTGTATAAAAGCACCATCTTGAGTCGAGTCGGAGCGCACCTCTTCAATGCCGCTCATGGTGGCAAGTGACTCTTCCAGAACTTTAGTTATATCGCGTTCAACTTCTGCTGGGCTAGAGCCTTTATACGGGACTTGCACCACAATTTGTGGAATATCAATCCCTGGAAACATTTCTAATGGCAGCATTCTACTGGCCGCCATGCCAAATAACATGATGGCTAAGAAGAACATACAGGTGGTTACGGGGCGTTTTATGGCTAGCTGAGTGATATTCATGCTGGCGTCTCCGCAGTATTCAGCTCATCATCATTTTGGGTGTATTGTTTGCGGTCAAATAGCGCATATAAGGCAGGAATAACCAGCAATGTGAGCAAGGTAGACATGCTTAAACCAAAAATTACTGTAATCGCCATGGGCGCGCGGACCTCACTGCCATCGCCAATCCCTATTGCCATAGGCAATAAACCTAACGTTGTGGTTAACGTGGTCATCATGATAGGACGCAAGCGAGATTGCGCAGCTTGATTAATTGCCGTGAGCTTATCCATGCCTTCTTGACGCAGTTGATTGATGCGATCTACCAATACAATGGCATTATTGACCACAATCCCTGCCAGCATAATTAAACCAATAAACACCACGACACTTAAATGAGTACCGGTAATAAATAAACCAATAATGCTGCCTGCTACGGCCATGGGCACAGCAATCAAAATTAATAATGGGTGTAACAAGGATTCAAACTGGCTGGCCATCACTAAGTACACTAAAAAGATAGCCAAAACGAGGGCAATTTTTAATGAGTCAAATGATTGTTCCATTTCTTCATTTTGGCCACCAAATCTGGCTTGAATAGAACTTGGAAATTGCTGTTGAGTCAATATTTGCTGTGCTTGAAGTACGGCTTCACTTAAATCGCCGTAGGCCAAATTCGATGACACGATAGCCACGCGTTGTTGGCTAATACGGTTAATCGCTGACGGACCAATTTGTAAGTCAATGGTAGCGATGGCACTTAACGGAATAGGCTGGGCGCTATTGGGGTTAATGATTAATGATTCAATGTCGCTGATCTGATCGCGCTCATTTAATTCACTGCGCACCAAAATATCCACTTTACGATCACGCACGGTGAATTGGCTGGCAATAGTGCCACCGACACGTTGAGCAATACGGTTAGCGACAGTGGGTGCATCCATACCTAACGCAGCAAGGCGAGCATGATCAAAGCGAATGCTGATCTCTGGCTGCCCGTCACGTAGGGTGGTATTGATGTCACTAAAGCGATCTGATTCAGACAAGGCTTTTACTAGCTGATCAGCACTTTGCTTAAGTTGCACTAAATCATAACCTGATAACTCAATTTCAAGCGGGGTTTTGAAACTGAATAATTCAGGATGCTCAATCTGCGCTTCGAGTTCGGGGATATTTCTGGCGGTATTACGCAGTATCTGACTAACCGTAGTAAAGGCTAAAGGATCATTTAGTACCACTTGTAATCTGCCCCAGTTTTCACCGCCTCGAGCAGTATCAGATGTCATTAATCCGCCGCTGCCTGCTTGACTATAGGCATGCTTAACATCCTCACGGTCTTTAATCGATAAGGCTAATTGTTGTAATACCGCATCCGTTTCACTGACTTCTGTGCCAGGTGGTAATAAAATTTCGACATAAAACTCACCTTGATTCATTGGCGGAATCAACTCAACACCGAGCTTAGGCAATAGACTAGTTGATGCCAGAGTTATCACTAGCGCAATGACAAGGGTGAAGACTTGGTGGCGCAGGACATGGTGAAGGACTCGGTAATAAAATGATTCTACTATGCGGTAGATGACATTAAATCCAGCGCAAATAGGTTTAAGTAATAGGCCAAAAACGCTACTTACAAAACGACTAATAACGATAATAGCGGTTAACAATCCAGCGGGTAAGTAGCTAAATAGTAGCTTAAAGGGAAAGCTCAACACGGCTAATAAGTAATAGCCAATTTTACCTTTACGGCTAGTCGGTTTTGGTTTTATCGCGACTTCCAGCGGTTGCGGCAGACTGGTAAAACCTTGGCGTGAAGCCAGCATAGGAATCGCTGTTAAGGCGACAAACAATGAGGCGAGCAGGGCAAAGGTGACAGTGAGTGCTTGGTCGGCAAATAAAGCGCCTGCGATACCATCAACAAACACTAAAGGCACAAATACTGCCAGAGTGGTCAGGGTTGAAGCAAAAATGGCCCCAGAGACTTCTTTACAACCCGTGACCGCAGCCTCAATTTTACTCATGCCTTGAGATTTATAACGATCAATGTTTTCTAATACCACAATCGCATTGTCGACCAGTAAACCAATAGCTAATGCAATACCACCTAACGACATAATATTTAAGCTAATATCAGCAAAATACATCATATTGAATGTCGCAATAACTGAAAAGGGAATTGAGATTGAGATGATAAGTGTGGCAATAATATCACGTAGAAACAGGTAGATAACTAACATCGCCAGTAAACTGCCAAATAACGCAGCTGAGGTCACTTCATTCACGGCACTTTCAATAAATTCAGATTGGTCGTAAATAATCTTTAACTGATTCTGCTCACTTGCTTGGTTAATTTTATCGAGTTCTGTGCGTATTTTTTGCGCTACCGCAACAGTATTGGCGTCACCTTCTTTGTAGATCGCCAATTCAATCGATTCTACTTCGCCGATGCGAGTAATGTCGCTGCGTTCTTTATAGGCATCACTGATATCAGCAACATCAGATAATCTGACTAAGGTTTGACCATCGCGATAAACAATGACTTGGCCTAATTCTTCAAGAGAGTTAAATTGATTTAAGGTTCTGACTAAGTATTCTTTATCACCTTGGATCACTTTACCTGCCGATAGGTTGATGTTCTCTTCATTAATTCGGCGCTTAATTTGGTCGGCATTCAGATTGAGTTGGCTTAATTTTTGTTGATTTAATTCAATGTGAACTTCTTGTTCTAATCCTCCCGACAACCTAACTGCAGCAACCCCCGATAAGGCTTCTAAGCGGCGTTTTAATTCTTCATCTGCAAAGGTACGCATTTGCTTTAATTGCTCAGCATCGGCATCAGGCAATGAAAAAGCTAAGCGCATAATGGGGTCAAGATTGGGGTTAAAACGCAATAATAATGGCTTATTAATGTCTAATGGCAGCTCGATAGTGTCGATTTTTTCGCGGACTTCAAGGCTCGCCATGTCCATATTTGTGCCCCATTCGAACTCGAGTACTACATCAGACATACCGGAGCGCGAAATTGAGCTGATTTTGCGTAATCCTTTAACCACGCCAACAGCTTCTTCAATCGGTTTTGAAACAAGCTGTTCAATTTCAACTGGCGCCGCGCCATCATAGGCCGTACGGATAGTGACACTGGGATAGCTTAAATCGGGTAATAATTTTACCGCAAGGCGAGAAAACCCAACCATACCAAAAAGCATCACTGCTAGCATGAACATCCACACAGTAACCGGGCGGTTAACAGACGTATTGATTATCGACATTATCCCGCTCCGTTATCGAATAGCAGCGAAGCTAAGTGGGGTAATTACTTCTACCAAGGCTTGGTCTTTAAGATTTTGCTGACCGCGGATGACGATTTGTTCGCCCGCTTCTACGCCTGATAAAATTTCTACTGTGTTATTTTCACGAAAGCCCAAACTCACTTCTCGTCGCTGGGCCTTAGCGTCTTTAATCACATACAAAGCTTGAGTGTTGTCTTGGTTGATTAAAGCGTTATAAGGTACTGTAAGTACATCTAAGTGGGTGTCGTATTTAAGCTCAACCCGTGTAAACATGCCTGCTTTTAATGTTGCATCTTCATTAGGTACGGCTAATGTCACTTTAAAGGTGCCGCTTTGCGCATCTACAACAGGGCTAATTCGCAGTACCTTAGCATCGATAATATTAGATGTTGTCCCTTGATGTTGTTGAATAATACTGGCTTGTTGCCCAATACGTAAGCTAGCAAGTTGCTGCTCTGGCAAATGCAATATACCGTAAAGCTGGTCCTGGTTTACCACATAAAACAGTTCTTGAAACTCTTTGGCCATATTGCCGGCTTTGACATAACGTTCGGCAATAACGCCATTAATGGGCGAGACAATTTGGCTTTCCTTAACTTGTAATTCGGCTAAGTCACGTTGCGCTTTCGCTGCCTGTAAATTGAATTCGAGTTTAGCCATTTGATCTTGGCTAATAAACTCTTTGTTATTCATTTTATTTAAACGATTTAGTTCTTGTTGAATAATTTGCACTTCGGCTTCAGAGCGATTGAAATCATAACGCTGACGTTTGGCATCAATTACCGCAAGTATTTGCCCCTTAGTCACTCTGTCGCCTTCTTCAACATTTATAGTTTCAATAATACCTGCAATACGGCTCATCACATGGGATTCCTGTGGTGCCTCCAGTGTTGCTGTCGTGCTGTAAAAAGAAGAAACATTGCCTGTGGCGACGAGTGCTGTTTCGACCGGAATAGCAAATTTTTGTTCTTCTTTTACTTGCTCTTCTTCGCCAGTGCAACCGCTAAGCGCTGCAATACAAAGTAAAGGGAATACTATTTTTTTCACGTTGATGAACCTATCCATGTGGTACCTGCCAGTATTCTATATGTAGTTAAATGACGTGAGTCAGCTTATGTTATGCCTAAGTAAGTAAACGTCACGTGTTATTTGTTATCAATGTTAATTAACAAACAGTTAAGCACTAAATGTGCCATATTTTATTATCTATATATAACAGTGGTTTACATTTTGTATTTCGATGAGGTTAGTCATATTGACAATGTTAAATTGGTGAAAATAATTAATTGTTGGTCTAATAGATTAATTGGGATTCATCACTATTGAGTTCATCAGTTACTGTGTTTGTTCTTGGTATAAAAGTGAGTGCATCCGTATCTAACCGTAAGTAAGGGCTAGGTATTACTGATTAAAGGAATCGCTATTTTTTCTTATTAGTATTGCTATAAACGGGATGGCTTAAATGATGAAGTAAAGCTAAAAACTTTATGTGCTAAGTGTAAAAAGTTAAATGTGAATAATCAATAATCAATAATCAATAATCTTTTCAGTCGTAGCGTAAAATGGATAATTAATAGTGCAATCCAGAAATAGTAGCGGTAATTAAAGATAATGAAATTTCATGGGACACTGTGTAAGCAAAATTTATTGTTAAAGTGTCACACGATAAAACATCCTTGATGATGCAGTATTGTTACTTCTAGATTTTTATGAGGAAATTATATTTATAAAGTTAACTAAGCTGAAGTAATAAGATTTTTATAACTATAACTATAACTATAACTATGGCTGAGAATGATAATGGCTTTAAGATTGAATGGTTAAGGTGGCGGGTGACGTTAAAGGGCTGTAATAATTAAGGTTCAGCTTAACAGTAAGCTGAACCTTAATTATGAGAATAATGTTAACTTAATATTATTTCAAATCACTCAAATAAAATTTAAGAAGATTTGTCAGTGATGATAAAGTCAACTCGACGAGTTTTTGAACGCTCAGAGCTGGTTAGTTTAACACCATTATCTTCAATAATTTTAGTGCTAGAAACTAACTGGTCGTATGACGCACCCAAAGAAACTAAGTACTCTACGATTCCATCAGCACGACGTTGTGCCAGTGCTTTATTGTACTTTATAGTACCTTTATCGTCGGTTAAACCTTGAATGTTAAGTTCTTTATCGACGTGGTTAGCTAAATAAGTAGCAACGCAAGACATGTGCGCATCAAGCTTACTGTATGACTTATCGCTATTCAGTTCGAAATACACAGGTCTAAATCCTACAATCATTTCATCATCTGTTTGTAAGGTATATTCAATACACTCTGGAGAAATTGAAAATGTTTTGATGGGTTCTGATACAGTAACGGGTGCTGATTGACAGCCCGTAAGTGCTAATAACACAACACCTGCTAATGAAAGATTGATCGGTCTCATATTTGACTTAATCCTTTAAAACTGTGGTCCATTAAAAAGAAGACGTAAATTACCGATTATGTTTTATTGGGTCAATAGGAAAACGATATTTTTGATGATTTGATATTTATTTATCTTAATAAGACATACTTTTTAATGTGTTTTTATTTCAATACATACTAATGGGTAGTTAATTTAAACTGATTTATATAAAATTTATTTTGCTGGTTTTTAAATGTTGTTTTTTGAGTTTGCTTGCTGCAACATATTGTGGTTATTTTGATTCACTAGGACGTTAGTTTACATACTTTAGGATAATATCAAGGGATTAACCTGTACTTATGGATAAGAGTAAAACACCAAATAACTTAGCTGAAGACAAAACTGTCATAGCAGGATTAGACAATTCTGAAAATAATGCTAACAAAGTTAATTTGATTGGCAAATGTTTCAAAAATCGATATTTAATTGAATCAAAAATTGGTCATGGAGGTATGAGTGATATATACCGTGCCAAAGACCTGTACTTAGAGTCGTTGAATGTCAGTGAGCCATTTGTTGCAATAAAGGTATTATTGCCTCAGTTATCTGATATACCCGAAGCTCAACAAGTCCTGATTAAAGAGTCGGTGCAAACCCAAAAACTCTCTCATCCAAATATCATCCGAGTGTATGATGTTGATACTGATGATGGCTTTCACTTTATGGTCATGGAGTGGTTAGACGGTGAATCATTAGACCAAGTCATTAAACGTTCCAAACCGATGGGGATTAATTTCAAAGGATCAATGAAAATCATTGATCAGATAGCTTCAGCCTTATCGTATGCGCATCATCAAGGTATTGTTCATACAGATTTAAAACCATCGAATATTTTCCTGACTCGCCAAGGTAATATTAAAGTCTTCGATTTTGGTGTTGCAAAAAACTTGCAACAAAGAGAAGACCGCTACGCACTTGCTGAGGTAGATCAAGACTCATCATTAACAGGTTACACTCCAGCATATGCTAGCTTTGAACAGCTAACTGGCGAAGATGCTTGCGCGGAAGATGATATTTTTGCTTTTTCATGCATTAGCTATGAATTGCTAACAAGTAAACATCCCTATCAGCGTGTCGCAGCAAATGAAGTTGACATTACCAAGAATAAATTGGTCAAGCCAAAGCATATCAGCATGTCTTTGTGGCCTACTCTCAAAAAAGGCTTGGCACTCAAAAAGGCGCAACGAGCATCATCAATTGATCAGATAATCAGCACTTTACACCGTAAAACTTGGCCGATTTTAACTGCCATTGCAGCAGGTACTATTTTGGTTATTGGGGGATTTCAAATTCAACAATACTATCAAGTGCAATTAGATAACTTGAATAATAAAGTGGCGATAACAAATAAGGCAAAAAGTGAAGTTCAAGCATTTGAGTTTATCCCAGCTTCAGACTTATTAGCCCGAATTGACAGTATTCCTGAATCTAAAAGCATCATTAAAAATGGTCTATTAAAAACACATCAATCAGAAGTGTTGGATATCGTTGAACAACGTATTGCTTCCTTACCTAAAAGTGATAATGGCCTCTATCAGGATTATGTAAAAATAGCTGAAGTTATTAATGATATAGAGCGTTTTTATCCTGATTCAGTTCGTTTGCTGCAAATGAAAAATCAAGCTGAGCGAAGTAAACAATTGGTTGTTGATGCTCTGTCTGAACGTTTGAGTCTTTTATTATCTCAAGCTCGTTATAACGAGCAAGGGACCAATAATATTAAGGCTATCGTTGATGGACTAAGCTTTGTTGAGCCTAATTATGTATATCTCGCGAGTAATGAAGAATATACGCTCTATGCAAGCACCTTTGATAGTGCATTAAAGAAACACGATATTAATCAAATTAGCGAACTTATCACTACCGGTGAAAATGTGTTTGCAAACTATCCTGAAGCTAAGTCTTTAATTGCCTATGGTGCACAATTAAAAGTTGCCGTAAAAGCATTGAATGAATATCACAATGCGACGGCAAAAGGCAAAACTGTTGATTATCCGTATGACGCCGCTGAGGTTTATTATCGGGATACATTTGAGCAATTAACCGCAAGACTAGAAGCTATTGATGATCCCAAAGATCTACATGAATTTGATAAAGAAGTAAGAGATCTTGCCACAAATTTACCTGATGATTTTGATCCCCTACTGACGCTTGATAAACGTCTCGCGGCGTCATTTTTACGCCAGGCAAACGTGTATCTAGAAAAGCAATATCTGAAAACTGCCAGAGAGTTATTTGCTCGGGGTAATGAAATGTATGAACGTCTTAATGGTGTTCAACGTTTATAGCTCTGTAGTGATTGATCAATCGTTGTATGTTGATGAAGGAAGATGTAATAAAAATGGAATTATCGCTAGAGATTTTGAGCTATCACAGGTTATCTCCTGAGCAAATTATAACAAAAACAGTTATTAATACTTTAACGCTAGGTCGCTCAGATACGTGTGATTGGCATTTACCCGATCCTGAAAAGGTGGTTTCTGGTACTCATGCTCGGATCACTAAGCGCAGTGACGGTTTTTACATTGAAGACTTATCAACTAATGGTTTATACGTTAATCGTGCCGTTGAAGCCTTGGGCAGCAATCGTGAACATAAAATTGAGGTCGATGATTTATTCACTTTTGGTGATTATGAAATCAGTGCTAAATTGCAGAGTTTACCTACCTCTGAACACACTCATCAGCAACCCAGTGTACAACATGCTCCTGTTGCAACGACCTTGGATGATCATCATGCGTTACCGACTTCATCCTCATCAATTCTTGATACTGGGTTTGAGTCTGATTTAGCTGGATTTGATTCTGCAATGTTGCTCAAGCAATCTCGGCAACAATCAGCAGGTCTATCGCAAATGAACGCTGATTTACAAGACCACTTTCAACCACCTTTATCTATCCCTGAAGAATGGGATAAGGATATTTTTGGCCAACATTCTCAAGCACGTCCTAGCTCTACTGTTGCGCCAGAACCCAAAGTGGAAGTTGCTCAAGCGCCTGTGATACCTGTTGTCGAGACTAAAATAGCAAAAGCAGACGTTAAAAAAGATGCTCCTGTGATACCTGAATCAAAGCCCTCGATAAACACTCAAATTACTTCAGCATCAGTGTTAAGTAAGGCTTTTTTTCAAGGTATGGGAGTAAATCAACAAGACTATGAAAAGGTGCTAAGCGAAGAATTGATGTTTGAATTGGGTAAGAGCATGCAATCTATGTTAACCGGACTCATGGATTCTTTACGCCAACGTTCAAAGCTTAAAACTGAGTTTCGAATTAATCAAACTACTTTTCAGCAACAGGAAAATAACCCATTAAAATTCTCAGCCAATATTGATGATGTTTTCCAAAATTTATTTTTAAGAAAAAGTGCCAGCTTTTTATCATCACAACAAGCTATTTTCGAGGCATTTAATGATGGCCGAAAACATGATGCTGCATTAACGGCTGGGACGTTAGGCGCTATCAGAGGGTTATTAAATCAATTAGATCCTGAGTCTATTGAATCTAAAACACAAAGCCAATCTCTGGCAGACATGTTAGTACCAGGACAGAAACAAATGCGTCATTGGAAGCTATATAAAAGCTTACACTCAGATTTGAAACACGAATTTATGCAAGACAGTGCTGCAGCATTATCAGATGATTTTGTTAAAGCATACGACAATAAAATCAAAACGTTATAATTTATTAAGGGCTATTAAATGACATTAAAGTTAGGTCTATACCGAATCATATTAGTAAGCTTTTTATTACTTAACTCTGGTTGTAAAACAATTAATGCAGTTGTTCCTCCATCAACAGACGTTACGTTTAATGCCAGTGCTGACATTAATCCAGACATTAATAATCGACCATCACCTGTGGTGGTTAAAATATTTGAACTATCGTCACGGACTATCTTTGACACGCAAGATTTTTTTACCCTTGATGAGTCTGCTGAAAGCGTTCTTGGTCCCGATCTTATCCGTAAAGATGAGTTGGAATTACAACCATCAGAAACCCGTGAATATGCGATGACATTGGGACAAAACACACGGTTTGTTGGGGTGATAGTCGCCTATAGAGATATCGATTCCTCTCGTTGGCGATCGGTCGTCGCCGTCGATCCTACTGGCTATGATGATGTCACTATCAACATAGAAAAAATAGCAGTGTACAACTCTGAAAAGTAATCGTTGTGAATAAATAGGGAAATTATGAGCGATTTTAGCCCAATAGCATGGACAGAGGGCATGTTTCTTCGTCCACAACATATGCAGCAGCAAGAGCGTTTTCTGCAGCATCAGCAAGCGCGTATGGCCAAAAATAATAATCCACTGGCCTGGGGGATTGTAAGCTACGAAGTCAATTATGGCTTGCTTCCGTTAGGGCAGTTTGGTTTAGACCGTATTGATTGCGTATTTCCGGATAATACTCTGGTTTGCTTACCAGAGCAGAGCCCATTGCCGACATCTATTACAATCCCAGCAGGAACACTTGATCAATTGGTCTATCTCGTGCTGCCTGTTGCCAAAAGTAATGGTGTCAATATTTCATCTTCTGAGCAGAATCAAATTACCCGTTACATCTATGAGGATCATAACATTGTTGATACCAGTGTTGGCTCAGATGCAATGGAAGTGCTACAAGTGGCAAAATTGGACTGCCGTTTCAAGTTACAGAGTGAAGATCGTTCTGGATATGTGTCTATTGCCATCGCTCGTGTTATTGACGTATCAGAGGAAGGCGTAATTCGGTTAGATAAAAAGTTTATTCCTGCATGCACAGGCATCGAACACATTAAAACCTTGATGAATATGACCACTGAAGTTACGGGCATGATTAATCAGCGTGCCGAAGCGATTGCGGCTCGATTAAGTCAATCTCAAGGGACTTCAAGTTCGATTGCCGATTTTTTAATGTTGCAGCTTTTGAACAAATATCAGCCTATTTTTGAACATTACGCGATCGTTAATCATATCCATCCGGAATTGTTATACCGCACATTAATCAGTTTCTCAGGTGAACTGTCAACATTTAGCAGTCCTAATAAGCGTCCGCCTAAATTCCCGACTTATCAGCATGATAATTTGACCTATGTTTTTAGCAATACAATGGTCATTGTCAATCATGGCTTAAGCAGTGTATTAGAACAAAGTGCTACGGAACTCATTCTTGAGAAGACCAAATTTGGGGTATATTTCTCGACTATTGCAGACAAGAGCATGCTTGATAATGCTGAGTTCATTCTTGCTGTTAAAGCTAATGTGCCGCATGACGAGCTACGTCAGCGTTTGCCTTCGCAAATCAAAATAGGCTCAGTTGAAACAATCCGTGAACTGGTTAATAACCAATTAGCAGGCATTGGCATTTCAAATTTACCCGTTGCGCCAAGACAAGTGCCATATCACGCTGGTTATCACTATTTCCAATTAGATAAAAATAATAGCCATTGGATAAAGCTCAAATCGAGTGGCGGTGTTGCTATGCATATTTCTGGCGCATATCCAGAGTTACAACTTGAACTTTGGGCTGTGAGTATTTAAACGCCAAAACATTAAGGATAATTTTGTGAACGATAAAACCATCGTTAAACCTCGTCCAGGGAAAGGGGCGGGTATGGCTGGCAATAAAACAAAAGTCGATGATGATAGTCAAAAAACTCTGATCCAAGAACAGCGTAATGATAATCGGGATAATCGCTCGCAACTTAGTCTATCGCAAAATCCGTTAGTTGATTTTGCGGGCACGCTATTATCGATCTGTACTCAATTACGAAACAGTACCCAGCATGATGACGTGAACACATTACGGGTACATTGCGTTGAGTTGATCAAGCATTATGAACAGCAGCTTCGTAATGCAAACTTAGCATCTGATGACATTAAATCTGCCCGATATTGCCTGTGTTGTTTTATCGACGAAGTTGTACTCAATACGCCTTGGGGAGAACAAAGCTATTGGGCATCTGACAGCTTACTGTCGACTTTTCATCATGAAACCTTAGGCGGTGAGTATTTCTATACTTTACTTGATGCATCGCTGCGTCATCCTGCAGAAAAATGTAATTTGCTTGAACGCATGTATTTATGTTTAACCCTGGGTTTTGTCGGAAAAATGAGAGTTGAACCTCAAGGCGATCAAAAACTTGAAGCATTACGGGAAAAAACCTACTTAGCGATTCAATCCTGTAAAGGCGACTTCCACCGTGAATTATCTCCTGGGTGGCGACAGAATATTGTGCCAAATTTAACCTTTCAACAGCCATTTCCTTTATGGGTGATTGGGGCATTATTTGGCGTGGTCATATTATTTATTTACATGGGCTTTAGTTATAGCATTAACCATTATTCATCAGTCGCTTACAAAGAATTAACCTCAATAGTTCCATGGGAAAAAACCGTCGAAGCGCAGCAACAAATAAGCCGTGATGAAGCCTTATTGCTGCAACAACTGTTACAAACCGAAATAGGCAAAAATCTCCTCGAAGTAGAGCAATTAAGTGACCGAGTGAGGATCCGCATTGGTGCTACTGAATTATTTGCGTCAGGTAGCACCCAACCTCGTTCAGATTTTGAAGCCATTCTCGCTAAAATTGCCCGCACACTTGAGAGTACTGATGGCAAAATATTGATCACGGGTCATACCGATGATGAACCAATTTTTACCTCTAAATATCCATCAAATTGGCATCTTTCGCTGGCTAGAGCCACATCAATTGCAAATGTTCTCGCTAATAACGCATCGTTAAGTGGTCGTCTATGGCCTGAGGGGCGAGGGGAGTCTGAGCCTCGTGTTGTTAACGATAGCGAACAAAATCGCGCGTTAAACCGTCGAATCGAAATCGACTTATTGTTTTAATGTGACATAAAGGAATAACATAAATGTCTTTGAAATCAATTGGCAAGGGAATTGTCGATACACTTAAATCTAAATGGACTATTACCATTATAGGTTTTCTGTGCTTAGCATTACTCATTTGGTTTGGCGGCCCATTGGTGGCAATCGCCGGCTATGAGCCATTAGCCACCGCAGCTTCGCGGATTATTCTATTACTTGTTATTGTTATCATCTTTGGGGCAATCCATTTTTCTCGGCAGTTGAAGAGCAAAAAGCAAAGCGAGAAAATGGTTGATAGCTTAATTAATGGTGAAGACGATAATAGCGCGTCGGGAGATGATTCTGCGAAAGGTGAAATCACTGTTTTACAGAATAAAATGACCCAAGCGTTAGATATTCTCAAAAATACCAAGCTCACTAAAAATAAAAGTATTTACGAATTACCCTGGTATATCATGATTGGTCCACCAGGAAGCGGAAAAACGACTGCAATTCAGCATTCTGGTTTGGAATACCCATTAAAAGAAAAAATGGGTGTAGACATGATTGAAGGTGTCGGCGGCACAAGACACTGCGATTGGTGGTTTACTAATAAAGCAGTATTAATTGATACGGCCGGTCGTTATACCACTCAAGATAGCCATGTAAAACAAGACTCTCGTGCATGGCAAGGATTTCTGGGATTATTAAAAAAATACCGTCCAGTTCGCCCCATTAATGGTGTCATCATCAGCATGGGCATGTCTGATTTATTAAACCAAACTAAGACAGAAAGAAACTTACATGCTCGCGCAATCAAACAGCGATTACAAGAGCTGCAAAATCAGCTTGGTATGACTTTTCCTGTGTACGTATTGTTTTCTAAATCTGATTTAGTTGCAGGTTTTAATGAATTTTTTGACGATTTAACTAAAGAAGATTGTGAGCAAATTTGGGGTATTACCTTCCCTCTCAATGCCGATACCGAAGACACTGATATCGTCAGTTCATTTAATAAGGAATTTCACGATTTATTACTTAATTTAAACGCACGACTCAATAGCCGTTTGAAAAATGAGCGAGACCTAGAGCGCCGTGCTGCAATTTATGAATTTCCTAAACAGCTGAGATTATTACAAAGTTCTGCTGATGATTTTTTGAAAGAAATTTTTGCTCCCAATGCCTATGAAGAAGCCCCATTATTACGCGGTGTTTATCTCACCAGTGCGACTCAAGAAGGCACCCCAATAGACCATCTTTCTAGTCATTTATCCAGTGGGATCAAGAGTAAAACAAAAACATTTGCAGCCAATAAACAACGAAGCTACTTTATAAAACGACTGTTAGAAGACGTTATTTTTCCTGAGAAAAACTTAGCATCAACCAATCGTAAACATACCAATCATAACCGACTGTTACGAAAAGTCTCAGTGGGCGTGGCCGCTGGCGTCACCTTGCTTGCAAGTTATTTTTGGTGGCAAAGTTATGATTGGAATCGCAAGTTGATTGATGATACTTATCAAGGTGTTAGTGCCTATAAAACCATTACAAATGGTGGGTTAAATGCTAAGTCAGATGTGATTACATTAACCAAAGGCTTAACCTTAATTCGTGATCTACCTGTGGGGTTTGGAACCGATAAGGCCGAGGACGCACAAACCTTTGGTTTGTACCAAGGCGATAAGCTCAAGCAGCCTGCTACAGCCGCTTACCATCGCGCACTAGAAACGCATTTGATGCCTTTCTTACAAACCGTGCTAAGTGAAGAAATGGATGCCAATGGTGATCATCTTAATTATTTATATGAAACATTAAAAACATACTTAATGCTCTATTTCCCTGAGCATTTTGATAAGAGCGATGTTCAAGTGTGGTTTTCCGCTTATATTGATAGAAACCTTGTTGGTGATGTTAATCGTGATGTGCGGGTACAACTCAACCAGCATATTGATACCTTGCTTTCTTTGGGGATTCGAGGTCATCAGTATGACAGTTCGACAGTTGATAGTGCTCGAGTTAATTTAACCATGTTGCCACTGGTTGAACGAGCTTATCAGCGTTTGAAAAGTGATTTTGCAAATAGCAGTATTCCAGACTTTAAGCTGGTCGACATGTTGAGTTTAGACAGTTTAGATGGGCTGATGTTTATCAGTGGCCGTCAATTCAATCAGGGTATCCCAGGGCTTTATACCTTCAATGGTTTTCATGGCATTTTTAATATAGAAAAGAATAAAATAGTTAAGAATCTAACTGCCGACAGCTGGGTTTATGGAGACGATTTAGTTGATTTAGATGAGCAAGCTAAAGCGCTGATAACCCAAGAGTTAGAAAAGAGATATATTCGTGATTATATTTTTTATTGGGAAGATTTCTTAAATGATATCGCGATTAAACCCTATTCTACCCGCGAAGAAGCTGAGCTCGTTACGGCAGCGCTTGCCAGTCCTGATCAACCGATAAAGACCATTATTGCCGCAGTACAGAAAAATGTGAATTTAACCAAACTGCCGGCAGAGTCGAATAATTTAAAGGCTGCAGCTGAAGTGGCAGATAATCTGTCAGATATCGCCTTTCGTTCTAAAAAAGCACGCTTAAATCGCTTGTTACCAGACACTGATATTACATCAGAGGAGGATTTACCCGGCCAAGATGTTGAATATGCTTTTGCTGAGCTGCTTAAAATTAATCTTGCAGACATTGATAAGATTCAAACCACCATACGAGCACTTAATCGAAATTACACTAAGTTATCATTGCAAGCTGATGGACAAGGTAATGTAATCAATCAAGCCACAGAAGAAAGCTTTGCTCAATTAGGCATGGCTTTATCTGAGCAATTGATTGATTTACCAAGTCCAATCAATAATTTACTTAGTGATGTTGCATCCCGTACACGCTCATTTGCCAAATCAAATCAAAGTCAGCGATTTAACGGTATTTGGCGGTCGCAAGTATTGGCTGAATTTAACCGAGCCATTGCTGGACGATACCCATTTGATCGTAAATCTAAAGAAGATGTCAGGTTAAAAGATTTTAGTAAGTTTTTTGGTTACGGCGGTACTTTAGATAAATTTTGGGATCAATACTTAGCCGCTCATGTGGATACCAGCAAAAAACCTTGGCGTTTTAAGCGTAATATTGGCATTCGTAATGACATCTTGGAAATGTACCAGCGCGCTGAAACCATTAAAGAAGCATTTTTTGAGCCAGGCTCTAGGCAGCCTATTGTCAATTTTTCATTGGAACCTGAATTATTAGATCAGAATGTGAGTATGTTTTTATTTGAATTAGACAGCCAGCAGCTTAAATACCGTCACGGTCCTACTCGCAAAGAGTTATTTGTTTGGCCAGGTCCTGGGGCAAATAACGAAACTCGAATTGCATTTTCACCGCCTAATGGTGGTCGCTCAATCAACAAGAAGTATGAAGGTGAATGGTCATTCTTTAAGTTATTGGATGAGTTAAGTAAAAAGCGTCCACAAACTAAAAAAGATGGCAAATTACTTATTGACCTTAAAGGTTACAGTGCTGTACTTAAATTGACAGCAAACAGTGTTAACAATCCATTTTGGATGGCAAATATGGAGACGTTTAGATGTCCTGCGAACCTTTAACATCAGTAGGTTACTGTGGAAAAGTCCCGTCAAAAGGTGACTTTATTCAGCAGAACTTGAATGTTGATTTTCTAAAAAATTGGAATGACTGGCTACAAGCTGTTATTGCGGTGAGTAAAGAACAAACTGAACATAATTGGTTGGACTATTACCTCACAAGCCCTATATGGCACTTTTCGTTATCTGCAGGTGTTTGCTGTGATCAAGCTGTTGTAGGCACAGTGATTCCTAGTATCGATCATGTTGGGCGCCACTATCCATTTACGCTGGCCGGATTGCACAACCAATCTGCTTTAAGAGGATGGCAAGAAAATCAGTGGGTTGATGTTTTTGAAAAACATATATTGCAAGTTCTTGAAGATGAAACTGTTCTAGAGCATTGGCTCGAAACTATTACTAAAGAGCCTCTTTCTGTTGCTGCTAATAACGACAGATTTGTCGAAAATGAATCTCTAGACCGAAATAAGAAAGCATGGGTATTTCAGGGGGATAACTCACCTGATGTACTGTTATTACTGGATCAGCAATACCGAAAGCGCTTTGATTGTTACAGTATATGGTGGACTGAAGGATCTGATGAAGTAGGGCCATGCACTATCATCACAGAAGGCTTACCGCAAATAAGTCAATTTATCTCTATGTTAAATGGTCAATGGGGACAACGTGGTTGGAATACTGCGGAGCTTATTAAGGAGCAAACTCCATGCACTTAAGTCACGCATTAACTCATAGAGGAACCGTTAGAGAAATTAACGAAGATGCTTACCTTGAGTTACCACATTTAGGTGTCTGGGTCGTTGCTGATGGAATGGGTGGACATGCCGCCGGAGATGTCGCCAGTCAGTTAGTTATCGACGGCATCCAGCAGGCTGTTGAGCACCTTGAAGCAGAAACAATTACTTTAGAGGTGTTAAAAAAATCACTAATTGATAGTAATCGTATATTACAGCAAATGAGTGAACATGATTTTGATGGCAAGGTAGCTGGCACCACAGTCGTTGTGCTGTGGCTATATCAAGATAAATATCATTTGCTATGGGTTGGCGATAGTCGGATTTATTTGATGCGTGATCAGCAAATGAAGCAAATGACTAAAGATCATAGCCAAGTTAATGACATGATTGATGAAGGGCTTCTTTCTCCTGAAGAGGCGGAGACACACCCTTTAGCTAATGTGATCACGCGAGCGGTAGGTGTTGATACTCAATTGGACATAGACTACCGAACCGATAAGGTAAAAGATGGTGATGTTTTTTTACTCTGTAGTGATGGTTTAAACAAAGAACTAAATGATATTGAGATTGAAAGAACAATAAAATCTGGAAATATTATTGATTCAGGATTAGCACTACTTCACGCTTCATTGGTCAGAAATGCAAGAGATAATGTTACGTGTATTTTAGTCAAGAACTCACATAAGAACATTAATATTATCGATGATAGCGATAAAACCATACCGATATTTAGTCACATTTAATAAGTTGTCCTTATAATAGAGAATATAAATGGGTTGTAACGTTAATATTTATTATAAGTGTTATTGTTTTTTGTATGGACAACATTACTTATGATGTAATTCTTTTGGGTGTAATTATTTCGAATGTAATTACATAGGATGTTTTTTGTTTTCTTTATTATCCATTGTGATTAGGTGTGGGCAATATATCTTATTTTAGTTCTATTAAAGACTATTAAGTATTGTTTTTGAAGTTCTATACTTTTATTATTGCACATTAAATCATTTTTATTCAGGGATTGAATTAGATTGAGTAAGCTAAAGAATTTAACTATCGATGAATTAATTCTTCCCATTACCATAGATGCGGAATCTGGAGTTGATCCTCGCGAAGATATTAGTCCAACCTCAACGTATTATTTACTTAAGGACGTGCGCAATATTGCACGCTCTAAAGAACGAAAAGCGTTAACCGATGAAGAAGATGTGTTATCCGTCTCGGTTGAATGGCGACCGATATTTGAGCAAGTTCCGAATATTTTAAAACAACAATCAAAAGATATCGAATATGTTGCTTGGTTTATCGAGGCGGCATGTCGATTACATGGGTTCAAAGGGTTGTATTTTGGTTTTACCCTAGCAGCAGAATTAATCGAGCGCTATTGGGACACGCTTTATCCCACACCAGAGCCAAATGATTTAGCGGAGCGAATTGCACCGCTGATTGGGTTGAATGGAATCGAAAGTGAAGGTTCCCTAATTCATCCAATAAGAACGATCCCTATCACCGATGGCGGAATTGTTTACTCGACTTGGCAATATGAACAGGCGCTAGATACAAGTCGCTTAGATAAAGATAAGCAAGAAAAGCGCTTCGATTCTGGTTCAGTCTCACTTGAAGACGTCGAGCAGAGCATCAAGGAAACCTCCGACAGTTTCTTTATCGAGCTTGATCGCGATGTACAAAATGCTATGAGTGCATTTAGCCGTTTGTCTGCTTCAATGGATGACGCGATGAGCGGTGATCCACAACCGACGAGTTATATTCGCAAAGCGTTAGAAGCCTGTGCACTGCAAATTAGTTCAATTACAGCACCAATAATTGCAAAGAATAAAGCTAACTTAGCGCAAGAACAACAGATTGACGAACAGCAAGACGGTGATACTACTGCTCATCATTCAACGCCTTCAGGTGTTGAAGGACAACTTAATTCTAGGGCACAAGCTATTAGTCATCTTGAGACGATAGCGGACTTTTTTCGACGTACTGAGCCACATTCGCCAATGTCTTATGCTATTGAGCAAGTCATACGCTGGAGTGACCTAAGTTTGCCCGAGTTATTACAAGAATTAATCCAAGATGGTGAAGCAAGAAATGGCTTTTTCAAGTTATCTGGAATAAAAACGGAAGAATGATCTGTAGTTGATTACTCAACATATTATTGAAAGGAGTTCATATGAGTGTACATGATAAATTAAAGCGAGTAAGAAAACCCCGTGTCCATATTACCTATGATGTCGAAACCGAAGGTGCTGTAGTAAAAAAAGAGCTGCCTTTTGTTATTGGTGTTACGGGTGATTTTGCTGGTCACAACACCGCAGATTTAAAGCCATTAAAAGACCGCCGTTTTGTACAAATTGACCGTGATAACTTTAATGATGTGTTAAAGCGTATGAGCCCTAAGTTAAATATTTTAGTGCCTAATACTCTTGCCGGCGATGATTCTGAAATGAATGTAGCATTAGAGTTTAATAGCATTGAAGACTTTGAACCTGCTGCCATTGTTAATCAGGTTGAACCATTAAGAAAATTAATGGAAACTCGTAACAAACTTCGTGATTTGATGACAAAAGTTGATCGCTCTGAGAATCTCGAAAATATCTTAGAAGAAGTGTTAAATAACACTACCAGCCTAGACAAGTTGGCTGGTGAACTTAACCTCAAAGGAGCGGAATAATGAGCATGGAAGCCGCGTCATTAGATGCTGTATCTGAAGAGCAAGCACAGAGTGTTTCTATTTTAGAGCAAGCTATCGTTGCTACAAAGCAAACCGATTCTTCTCGCGCAGAAGAATTAATTCGTTCGTTAACCGAAGAAGCCCTTAAAGGTACTGTTCAGTGGGATAAAAACCTCACTGTGACATTCAATAAGGCTATTAATCGTTTAGATGACGTTATCTCTAAACAATTAGCTTCAATTATGCACAATGAAGAACTGCAAAAACTTGAAGGTAGCTGGCGTGGTTTGCACCATACCGTTAAAAACTCTGAAACCAACGAAACACTTAAAATTCGTGTAATGAGTTTGTCTAAAAAAGAACTGCATAAAGATTTAAGTAAAGCGGTTGAGTTTGATCAGAGCCAAATGTTTAAAAAGATCTATGAATCAGAGTTTGGTACTCCGGGTGGCGAACCTTATGGTTGTTTAGTGGGTGATTATGAATTTACTAATCATCCAGAAGATGTTGAATCATTGTCATTAATGTCTAATGTTGCCGCTGCTGGTTTCTGTCCATTTATTTCGGCTGCAGGTTCATCTTTATTTGGTTTTGATGAGTGGACTGAACTGAGCAAACCTCGCGATCTTGAAAAGGTATTTGAATCTCTAGAATACACTCAGTGGCGCTCTTTCCGCGACAGTGATGATTCTCGCTTCGTGACTCTAACTATGCCTAGAGTGCTGGCTCGCCTTCCTTATGGTTCAGCGACCAAGCCTGTAGAAGAGTTTTGCTATGAAGAGTTTGAAATAGACTCAGAAAGTGGCCGTTCTAAAGTGGCTGATCATAATGACTATTGTTGGATGAATGCGGCTTACGTTATGGCTACTAATATGGGCCAAGCATTCAGTAAATATGGCTTCTGTACTGCCATTCGTGGCGCCGAGGGCGGTGGCAAGGTTGAAGGCTTGCCTGCACACGTCTTTACCAGTGATGACGGTGATCCAGATTTAAAGTGTCCAACGGAAATTGGTATTACTGATCGCCGTGAAGCAGAGTTAAGTAAATTAGGTTTCTTACCTCTTTGTCATTATAAGCATACTGATTATGCCGTGTTCTTTGGTTCTCAGTCATGTCAAAAACCAAAAATAATGACAAGCCATGATGCTACCGCTAATGCTGCAATTTCAGCACGTTTACCTTACTTAATGGCAACGTCTCGTTTTGCTCATTACCTTAAAGTGATGGCCCGCGACAAAATTGGTAGCTTCATGGAAGCAGAAGATGTTGAGTCTTGGTTAAATCGCTGGATTTTATCTTTTGTTAATGCATCTGAAGGTGGCGGACAAGACATTCGCGCTAAGTATCCCTTGGCTGACGCTAAAGTTGTGGTGAAAGAGATCCCTGGTCAACCGGGCTCATACAATGCCGTTGCCTGGTTACGTCCTTGGTTGCAGATGGAAGAGCTTACCGCGTCTTTACGTTTAGTCGCAAAAATCCCTAAAGTAGGATAATCACCCGCTAACGCAGTGACCCTCATTTGTTTTCAAGGATAGAAACAAACGATGCCTCAAGAAACCATTTCATTTGTAACAAGTGAAATTTTCAAAGAAGATACTGGAATTAAAAAGCCAGTATCTTCAACGACAAAGGCACTAAAAAATAAACACTTAGTCGAACGATTCTTACGAGAGTCGGATTCGACTAGGTCGTTATTGCTTTGGTTAGAAAACTCGAGCCATTCACTGACTCAATTTGATAAAACCTCCGTATTACCTTTTCTGCTTAAGGCTATTGATCGTATCGATAGACAGCTAGAACAACAACTCAATGCCATCATTCATCACAATGCTTTTCAAGCTTTAGAGGCTAGTTGGCGTGGGGTATTGTATTTAGTTCAACAGCAAGATTTACATGACAAAGACCAGAAAGTAAAAGTTAAAATGCTCGATTGTTGTTGGACAACACTGTCTAAAGACATTAATCGGGCTATTGAATTTGATCAAAGTGATTTTTTTAAACTGATTTATAACAACGAATATGACATGTCTGGTGGCGAGCCCTTCGGCACGTTAATTGGTGATTATCAAATCACCCATAAGAACCGCCCAGGTGTGTCCACCAACGATATTGATATTTTAAAAGAAATTTCGCGTACTGCTGCGGCCGCATTTGCGCCATTTATCACTTCTGCCAGTCCTTCATTATTTGGTGCAGATGATTTTGCTGATTTATCTGCTCATATGAACATGGGCAAAATTTTTGAGCAGCATGAGTATATTAAGTGGAACTCGTTACGAAAAATGGATGATTCTCGCTTTATTGGCTTAACTATGCCCAACATCCTAATGCGTTCCCCTTATCTTATCGATGGTAGCCGCAGCGAAGGTTTTAAGTTTAAAGAATCGATTAAAAATCCCAAAAAAGACCATTTATGGGGTAATGCTGCTTATGCCTTTGGTGGTGTATTAATCCGCGCATTTAGCGAATCAGGTTGGTTTGGCCATATCCGCGGTTTAGAACCCGGTGCGCGTAAGAAAGGCCTAGTATGTGACCTTGCGGTCAGTCAATACGAGCCAGATTTATATCGAAAACGCAAGAAACCTTCAGTGGATTTGTTAATCAGTGATAGGGCTGAAAAGTCGATTTCTGATCAAGGCTTCATCCCTTTATCTCCAGTATCAGGTTGTGAACACTTAGTGTTTTACAGTAATGCCTCTGTGCAGAAACCACCAAAATATGAACAACTTGAAGATAATATTAATGCAAAACTATCCTCAATGTTGCAGTACATTTTGTGTGTATCTCGTTTTGCCCATTACATTAAAGTGTTAGGCCGTGAAAAAATTGGTTCACTTCATTCTGCCGAAGCTTGCCAGCGCGAACTGCAATTGTGGCTGCACAAATATACCACCGCTTCAGACGTATCTTCAGATGATGTAAGAAGTAAATATCCGCTGCGAAGTGCCCAAGTTCAAGTAAAAGAAATGCGCGGTAAGCCCGGCCACTTCTATTCGATTATTCAGTTACAACCTCATTTTCAGTTAGATCAAATGGTGTCCAGCATTAAATTGGTCACTGAGCTGACATCAAGAAATTAACACAAAGGTATCAAATGAAAAAGATTCAAGAAATGCTGCAAAATGGCCAGCTACAAGAAGCCATTCAGTTAGTTGAGACACAGCTAAAAGACGACCCAATGAACATTGATTTAAAAGGTCAACATATTGAGTTGTTGTGTATTAATGGTGAGCTTGAACGGGCAGACAAACAGTTAAACTTTTTAGTGCAAAAACACCCTGATTTTTTAATCGGTGC
The DNA here is from genome assembly GCF_014163775.1 of Shewanella sp. SR43-8. Taxonomy (NCBI): domain Bacteria; kingdom Pseudomonadati; phylum Pseudomonadota; class Gammaproteobacteria; order Alteromonadales; family Shewanellaceae; genus Shewanella; species Shewanella sp. SR43-8. The sequence continues at coordinate 373,492 of NZ_JACJDX010000002.1, forward strand.
AGCTAACTTACGTCAGTTGATCCGAGCAGAACAAGCCAGAATCGATTTTATGGCAGGCAAAGCTGTACCTCAGCTTTTTGCTGAATCTGATGCCTATGTTGCAGCATTAATGAAGTTACGTTTAGCGATGGTCGACTCCCAAGATGATGTGACTCAATGCGCCAATAGTCTTGAAGATTTACGTCCGCAAGTCAGCCTACTTATTAACGACAAAACCAATCAAGAAATAAGAGATCTTGATGATACCTTAGGCGGTTTTATTGAGATTTTCGGTACTGACGGTAATTTCTATTTAGCTCAGTTATCTGAAATCGATTACATCAACTTTAAGCCGGTGACTTCGCTACTGGAAATGGTTTGGCGTCGAGTTGATTTAGCGATTAAAGATGGACCGTGTGGTGAAGCGCATATACCGATGATATATGCAGGTAGCGAAACTGACGCTCAAAAATTGGGACGAGAAACTGATTGGCATGAAGTTGCTACTGATGTGATTGCTGGCAAGGGCTTAAAAATGTGGCTCGCTGATGATACTGCAGTCGTACTCAATCAAATTACTAAAATATCCACCCCAGTCTTGCAGTAGGCGATAGTGTTGAGTAAAAACCAGCAACCCATAATGGCATCCATTCTTGACCGGTTGATAGATGATTCGCCCGGTGAACAGGATGTCAAAGATAGCCATCGAGGCCTTAACTTACGTCAGTTAAGGTCTAATGTTCGTCGTGATTTAGAGAATCTTCTTAATGCTAAATTACAGTGGCAAACTTGGCCGGAACATTTAACTGAACTTGACAATTCATTGATGAATTATGGTTTGCGTGATTTCTCATCCATGCCAGTTGCGAGTTTAGACGGTCGACAGATCCTCTGTAAACAGGTCGCCGATACTATAAAACGATTTGAACCCCGCTTTATAGAAGTGATGGTTGAGACGGTCGATAATGAACAGCCTTTGGATCGTGTTTTAAGATTAAAAATCAATGCACTGCTTTATGCTGAACCTGAGCCTGAATATATTACATTTGACTCAGAGGTTGAGCCGGTCCATTTAGCGATGATAGTGAATGAGGGAATTGTGTGAATCAGGAATTATTGGAGTATTACAATCGTGAATTGGCTTTCATTCGTCATATGGGGGCCGAATTTGCTGAGCAATATCCTAAGGTTGCAGGTCGTTTACGATTAAGTGATGAGCATGTTGAAGATCCTCATGTATCACGCTTAATTGAAGCATTTTCTCTGCTCACCGCACAAATTAGACAGAAACTTGATGATAGCTTTCCTGAACTCACTGAAGCGCTATTAGGTCAATTGTACCCTGATTATCAAGCGCCTATTCCGTCAATGACTGTGATTAAGGTGACGACTGAAAACTTATCGACCACAGGGGTATTATTGCCCAGGCTAACGCAAGTCGATACTCAAGTTGAGGGGATGAAATCCTGTCATTTCCAAACGTCATACGACATGAAGTTATGGCCTATTGAAGTTCAACAGGCTCAGTTTCAAAATGCACCGTTTAATGCGCCTGAACCTCAGTGGCCAGAACGGGCAAAGGCAATAATCAAGCTTGATATCGCGTGTGAGTTTGACGAAATTAGTATGCCAAGCCTTGGTGTAGATAAATTACGTTTTTTCTTAAATGGCCAAGACCATCAAACTTTTCAACTTTATCAATTACTGTTTGAGCATAGTCTGGGTTTTGCCTTAGTTAACGAGCAGCAAACTGTGTGCAAATTTTTAACTAAACGGCACTTAAAAGCCGTTGGATTTGAAGATGAGCAACAAGTTATTCCTTATAGCCAACGGACCAGTTCTGGTTACCGGTTATTGCTGGAGAATTTTATTTTCCCTGAAAAATTCTTATTTTTTGACATAGATGATTTAGAGGGAAGTTGGCAAGGAATAGACAGTAAGTTCTCACTGTATATTTATTTAAAGGAAGGCTCTCAAGATTTAGAGAAGCAAGTGAGTGCAAATCATTTTCTACTCGGTTGCACTCCAGTAATCAACTTATTTGAGCAAAAATTAGAACCAGTAAGTATCGATGCTTCGCAATACGAATATAAATTAGCTGCTCGTTATTCTGACTCTGAAGTGACTGAGATCATCAATATCCAAGAGGTTATTGCTTATGATCCGAAAGACAATAAAGTTGAAGTCACACCATTTTATGGCGAATCACATCCGCAGTACCTTGGTCACAATAATTTATTTTGGCATGTTAGAAGAGAGTCGGCGAGTTGGTCAGGTGGCTATGCTGAACTAGGAACTGAATCATTTTTATCTTTAGTTGATCATAATTTTAAAGGCTTTAAGTCGGAAGATGATTATGGCGCTTGGATCTTAAGTATTACCGCTCAGTGCAGTAATCGAAATTTACCGGCCCATCTTCCGTTTGGCAACAATGAACCGAAAATGTTTGTCCCTGAACGCGCCGATATCATCAAGCATGTAAAATGTTTGCTTGCGCCAACATTACCCGTTCGCGCATCCCTTAGTGACGCTTCTCGATGGCAGTTAGTGACTCATCTATCAATTGACAGTTTTAGTGGAAAAGATGCACTTCATAATTTAAAAGAAACCCTTAAATTATACGATTTTAAGTGTTCACCAGAAAATAAAAATTTAATCGAGAATATTCACTTTGTTGAAGTCACTCCTGATACTGCACGAGTCAACCAACATGGTCGGATTAGCTTTTGCAGTGGCAGCCATATTGAAATAACCTTTATTAAAGATCATTACTCTGGCAGCGGAGTATTCTTCTTTTGCACAATATTAGACCACTTCTTTGCACAATTTGCTGCAATCAATAGTTTTACCCGTTTAAGTATGCGCTTTAAAGACCATAATTCAGTCGCTTATACCTGGCCTGCACGTTCAGGACAAAGGCCGTTGTTATGACCCAAAATGCGATGCATCATCAGTTGCAGGCCATAATTGAAGCGCCCTCTGAGCATGATTTCTATCAAGCTGTTTATCAGTTTCAACAGCAGTTATCTCAAGGTCGCGAGCAAGGCTTTAAAGTTGGGTACGATACGATTCCAAGCAAAGAGCTGTTGCGGTTTAAATCAGATCAGCACCTTGGTTTTCCGGGGCAAGCCATCAGTAAAGTAGAGGCTAAACATACCAGTCAAAAGGCTAAGGTTGCCGCTGATATGCATATATCATTTATGGGGTTGACTGGGCCAAGCGGGGTATTACCTTCGCACTATACTGAGTTAGTCTTAGAGCGTTTACGTCATAAAGATAGCGGTATGCGTGATTTTTATGATTTATTTAATCATCGAATTATTTCACTATTTTATCGGTCATGGGAAAAGTATCGCTTCTCAGCTAATTATCAATCCCATGAAGATGGCGCTACGGATAGTTTTACTCATGTTTTGAGTTTACTCAGTGGTAATAAATCATTAAACCGCTATTACGCTGGTTTTTATCATAATAAAACTCCTACGGCAGAGTCATTACGAAGCATGTTGAATGACTTTACTGGCTGTAATGTCCAAGTTTGTTCTTTTCAAGGTCGTTGGCAATCTCTGGCTAAGACAGAGCAAACCCGATTGGCTAGTCGAAGCATGCTAGAAGGCCAATATGCGCGTTTAGGTGTCGATGCCAGTATTGGCAGCCGAGTATGGGATATCAACTCCAGTATCAGTATTCATATTAAGCCTAAAGAAGGTGCGTTGGTTAATGCATTTATGCCAGGGACAGCAAATTGTAAATCACTTAAAAAACTGGTCTCAAGCTATTTAGGTCAGTCAGTCAAATATAAGATTTTTCTAGAAATAAAACAAAAAGATGCACCGAAAGCACAATTATCCAAGTCTGCAATTGGCTTGGGGCTTGGTTGTGGTTTGATCTGCCGTGCAGAGTATGGTGAGCAAATAAAAAGCTTAATGATTTAATTAATAAAGGACTATGAATATGTCAGCGATGACTTTGAGTAAATTGGTTGGAAAACTTAATCCAGTATGTCGACAATCTTTAGAAACTGCTGCCAGTGTATGCCATAGCCGCAGTCAATTTAGTGTTGAAATTGAGCACTGGTTACTAGCATTATTAGAAAATGGTTCTGGTGATTTAGACATCATCATGGCCAGCTTTTCAGTGCAAAAAGATCAGTTGATCAACGACATTCGTCAGGGATTAGAAAAATTTAAAACGGGTAATAGTGCGGCTCCGAGTTTATCGCCACACATTGTCAGTTTATTACGTCAAACCTGGTTAAATACCAGCATTGAATTTAATGATAATGAGACCAGAACGGCCTATCTTATTTTTACGTTATTGACGGATGATTCGTTAAACTCCTTAGTATCACGCTCTGCTAAACAGTTACTCAAAATCGACCCTGCGCAGCTAAAACATGCTTGGCCACAACTTGCGCGTCAATCTACAGAGCATAAAGTGTCGAGTACCGATATTGAAGAAACTCAGGCAATGCAATCTGCGCCAAGCAAAACACCAAATCTAGATCAATTTACGCAAAACTTAACCGAACAAGCTGAATTAGGCAAGATTGATCCTATCCTTGGTCGTGATAATGAAATAAGGCAAATGATCGATATTTTAACTCGCCGTCGTCAAAATAATCCTATTTTAACCGGTGAGGCCGGCGTCGGTAAAACGGCCGTAGTGGAAGGTTTAGCACTTAAAATTGTTCAAAAAGAAGTACCAACTGCATTGCAGAATGTCCGTATTCATGTGCTCGACTTGGCTTTATTACAAGCTGGAGCTGGTGTAAAAGGTGAGTTTGAAAATCGTTTAAAAGCGCTTATTAACGAAGTTAAACAATCGGTTAAGCCAATAATTTTATTTATTGATGAAGCACACACTATGATCGGTAGTGGTGGACAAGCAGGGCAAAATGATGCTGCTAATTTATTAAAACCTGCCTTAGCCCGCGGCGAATTACGTACTATTGCGGCAACAACCTGGGCTGAATACAAAAAGTTTTTTGAAAAAGATGCAGCCTTGACTCGTCGTTTTCAGGTTGTAAAAATTGATGAGCCATCTCCTCTGCAGGCGATTGCAATGATGCGAGGACTATTACCTGTAATGGAAGGCCATCATAAGATTCTGGTTTCAGATCAAGCGTTATGTGCCGCGGTAAATTTATCTCATCGTTATATTACTGGACGTCAGTTGCCAGACAAAGCCGTGAGTTTATTAGACACAGCTTGTGCCCGTGTGGCTATGAGCCAAGCATCGACACCGGGAATGGTTGAGTCCTTACAGCGACAAATTCAGCAACTCGATACCCAGATTAATATTCTCACTCGCGAACAAAAAACCGGTGCAGATCATAAAAAATCCATTACTGAATTAACCAAGAAGCATAAGTTACTCTCAAAAGCACTTGAGCCATTAATGATCCAGTGGCAGCAAGAGTTGAGCACGGTGAAGAAAATTGCTGATTTAGTGACGCAAATCCAATCATCACAGACTGATACTGTTGCTCAATTACAGGAACTGACAGAGTTGAAGGCTAATTTAGCTGTCAATAAACAGCCTATGGTGCATTGGCAAGTTGATGAACAACTTGTTGCTGAAGTGATTTCCGACTGGACTGGGATTCCTGCAGGAAAAATGCAAAGTGATGAAATTAAAACGATTTTGAACTTGAAAGAAACCATGTCTAAGCGGGTTATCGGGCAAGATCATGCATTAGATTTAATTGCGAAAACGGTACAAACGTCGCGCGCCCAATTAGGTGATGAAAAACGCCCAATCGGTGTGTTCTTGCTGACGGGACCTAGCGGTGTAGGAAAAACTGAGACCGCACTAACCCTAGCTGAGCAAGTTTATGGTAGTGAAGATAATGTCACCGTTATCAATATGTCAGAGTTTAAAGAAGAGCATAAAGTATCCCTACTATTAGGCTCACCTCCTGGTTATGTCGGCTATGGCGAGGGGGGAGTATTAACCGAAGCTGTTCGCCGTAAGCCCTATAGCGTTATTTTATTGGATGAAATGGAAAAAGCGCATCCTGGTGTTCAAGATATTTTTTATCAGGTTTTCGATAAAGGTATGATCAAGGATGGAGAAGGGCGAGATATCGACTTCAAAAATACTATTATCATTATGACCTCAAATGCTGGAACTGAAACCACCATGGGGTTGTTTGAAGATGAACAGATTGCGCCCTCTATTACTGGTTTGCGTAAGGCGCTTCAAGATGATTTATTGGGCTACTTTAAACCCGCATTTTTAGGCCGCTTGAATGTGATTCCTTATATTCCTCTTACTCAATATATGCTTAATGAGATCACGAAATTACAATTACAGCGAGTTGCCCATCGCTTAGCAGAGCATTATCAAGCTAAGTTCACTTACAGTGATGATGTCGTTAGCCAAATCGTGTCTATGTGCCAAGATGCTGGTTCTGGCGCTCGAAATGTGCACAATATTTTACAGAATACAATGTTGCCAGATCTTTCTGTTAAGATTTTAAACAATATGGCGAATAATAAAAAAACAACTAATGTAAAAGTTAATGTCGTAAAAGAAGAATTTGTATATAAAATTTAGGTAAACATAAAGGGTATATAACCGGAAATATAAATAATCATTTAGTATTATTAATTAGATTTTTAACATTACATTTGAGGTCTATATAATAAGGTATATACCCTTTGTGATGTTATGTAGTTATTACTGATGTGATAATAACTATATAATATTTATATTTTTTATTTATCTAAACGATTAGTTGATTATCAAAGAACCTTTGATATAATCCTCATGCTTAATAATGAGGACTCACTATATTTAAATGGATAATACAGTTATGTATTATTTGTTGATATGTGCATTTTTAATAAATTGAAATATTAAGTTTGAATTGTTGAACTTATAAAACTGTCCATTAATGGATGACATCCACGCAAAAGGAGCATTAATAATGCAAGCGAATACATATTTAAACTATGAAGGGATTAAAGGCGAAACCACTGCTGAAGAATTCAAAGACATGATTACTGTGTTATCAGTCGATTGGAATATTAGCCGTGAGATCAGTTCTTTCACTGGTACTGCTAAAGACCGTGAAGCAAGCTCTACTCGTTTAGGTGACGTTACCATTACTAAATTGCAAGATAATTCTTCAACTGACTTGTTCAAAGAAGCAACTATCGGTAAAGGTAAAAAAGCGGTTTTTCACATCACTAAACAAGGTGACAAAATCGAAGAAATCATGCAAATCGAATTAACCGATGCAATGATTTCTAGCTACAGCGTTTCAGTTCATGGTGACCGTCCAGTTGAGACTATCACTATCAGTTACACTGAAATGATGATGGCTGTTACACCTACTGATGACAAAAACAACATTACTGCAGCGCTACGTTATGGCTACAGCGGTGTTAAAGGTCAACAAATGTAAGTTGTTTGTGATCTTAAATCTTGGGGGGAACTTGTTTCCCCCAAGATCTTTATTCTTAACGACTGAGGCAAGGAATGCTTAAGGCCACTCAAAAAAATAATATCATCAGTATCACTACGCCATTAGGTAAGGATGTTCTGTACCTAACGCATTTTACTGCCACTGAAGCTATTTCACAGTTATTTTCAATCAGTGTATCAATGTTTACTGTTGGTACTCAGATTAGTCTCGATAGTTTAGTGGGTAAAAACGTCTGTATTACATTACGTAATGCCGAAAGTGATGGTGCTGCTCGGTACTTTCATGGGGTCATAAGTCATCTCGAGTCTGCAGGTATGCGGACGGCTGCTTCAGATGATGCGCAAAATTATATTGATTATCAAGCTGTTATTGTGCCTCAAATGGCACTAATGAAAAAACGCAGCAACTGTAGAATTTTTCAAAATAAGTCTGTAATTGACATTATTAAAGACTTATTTGGTCAACATAAAGTCGAATTTCAAAATAAAACTACCAATACTTATCCTCAGTATGAATACTGCGTGCAGTATCTAGAATCAGATTTAGATTTTGTTTGTCGCTTATTGCAACAAGAGGGTATTTTCTTCTTCTTCGAGCACAGTCTTAGTGCCCATACCCTTGTACTTGCTGATGATATTAACGCCTATAAACCTTGCGCAGAAGAGAAAGTCCGATGTTTTTCAGGACATTTAGCTGAGTCACATGTATCAAACTGGCAAGGTGGAATGAGCATGGTCAGCGGTGGCTTTATTCAAAAAGGCTATGACTATGAACAACCTAAGCTTTATCCATCAGGTAATCATAATAAAGCGGATCTCCCAGAACAAAGTGCCCTTGAAGTGTATGACTATCTAGGTGAATCAGAATTTAATAAACGTGCTCAGCCCTTTGCCAATAATCAGCTTGAAGCCCTGCAAAAAGATATGAACAAATGCAGTGGTCAAGGTGATTGCCGCAGTTTCATGATAGGCAAATTTTTTACATTTAAAGATCACGAAAACGTCAGCTATAAAGGTAAGAGCTTTGTTATAAGTTCTTTAAGAACCTCAGCGACACAACCTAATCAGTCTGGCGCAGGTCAATCTATGTCTGGGTGCGTGTATCAAAATGATTTTGAATGTGTTCCAAAAAGTACCCCATACCGTTCACAACTTCATTTGCGCAAACCATTAATTAATGGTGTGCAAACTGCTGTGGTTACTGGTGAGCCTGGTGACGAGCAACATATTGATAAATTTGGCCGCGTTAAAGTGCAGTTTCACTGGGATCGTGAAGGTGAATTTAACAGTAAAAGTTCGTGTTGGATCCGTGTCGCACAGAGTTGGGCGGGTAATAAATGGGGCGCATTTTTCTTTCCTCGCGTTGGTCAAGAAGTACTTGTTGAATTTATTAATGGTGATCCGGATCAACCAATTATTAGTGGTGCTGTGTATAACGCAGACTTAATGCCACCTTATGCCTTACCAGCTAAAAAGACCCAGTCTGGTATTAAAACACACAGTACTAAAGACGCTGGTGCAGACAATTTTAATGAATTACGTTTTGATGATGAAAAGGGTAAAGAGTTACTATTTTTTCAAGCAGAAAAAGATCACCATCTCAATGTTAAACATGATCAAAAAGATACCATAGGTAATGACCGTTTTACTGAAGTGGTTAATAACGAGAACGTTAAAATTGGCAACGATCGCCTAGAAGATATTGGTAATAATGACAGTTTAAACGTTGGCAAAGTGCTCAATATTGAAGCTGGCAAAGAGATTGTGATTAAAACGGGCAGTGCATCTATCAAAATGAGCAGTGATGGTTCTATTTCTATAGAAGGGACAAACATCACCATAAAAGGCACCAATGTTAAGGTTAACGGCACCAGCATTGCCTTAAAAGCTGCTCAAATTAAGTTGAATTAGTCATGTCATCATCTCGTTATCCTGGAGTCGGCCTGTTAGGGCCTTTTTGTCGAGGCCATGAAATTACCTGTCAATTTGGGTATCGACACTTAATCTGTAAACCGGTCGATAAACCGCAAGATCCACTGCTTAATACACCTAATATGACCTTGTGGGTTAGTGCAACATTTGGTGAACAGTTTTTAGTAAATCGACACAGCTGGAAGAATTCACCAGATTTGTTGTATCTAATTTATTGCTATTTACACAATGATACCTATTTGGCTGTTCAACAATCTGAAGCGCAAATTATCAGTATCATTGCATTGGCGTTGGAACAGCGTGCTTTATTGGTTATCCCTTTAGATAACGAATAAACCTCTGGAACAACACATTACAACAAATAAAGGAATATTTGATGGGAATGCCCGCAGCAACGCTTACATGCATGCATCTTTGTCCTAAAACCAATCCCGGTCCTGTACCTCATGTTGGCGGTCCTATTGTAATGGGGTCTGGCAATGTTCTTATTGGTTCATTACCCGCAGCACGTAAAGGTGACAAGTTAATTTGTGTTGGGCCGCCTGATACGATTAATGCAGGTTCAAGTTCGGTATTGATTAATGGCAAACCCGCAGCCCGAATGGGAGATGGTACCGCTCACGGTGGGAAGATTATTGTAGGTAATCCTACAGTGATGATTGGCTAGAACGAACAAGGATTGTGGTAAATGAATTTGATTGAGAGTTTTAATCTTCTGCTGGCGCAACGACAAGTTATGTTGTCGTCGTTTCAGTGTATGCCAAAAAACATTGAAGATAATACTCAATCGTTAACGGTCATTTTAAAGATGATCCAGCAAAAAAAAGATCCTAATTGGCCGTTACTCAGTGCCAATACTCAGGAGCAAATTGTTGATGCTTTTGAAACTGATGTGCAGTTTAGCCCAACTGACAAGGTAGTCATTTTATCTCTGTTGTTACAACTGCACTACAAGGCTCAGCCTACAGCGCAATCACATATCGTTGAGGCATTATTTGCCAGCAGTCTTGTTGATGCTAGCCAATATAGCCCTGCATTTGCACTAATGGCTAGCCAACTTCAATTTGATAAGGTTAGTTTTACTGCAAGCAATAAGACTCCTGAGCAAATTCAGCAATATATCTTGTTGTGCATCTATCGTGGTAAACGCTTAAAGCGTAACGATGGCATTAATTCACTGAACATCCCTCGGTCGTCACTGACGTCTTTATACATTGAAATGCTGATGTCTAGCATTAATGAACCAATAGAGCTCTATGGCTTATTCAGTCAATTAGATTATTGCCACAGTGCTCTTTTTGAAGTGTTTATTATTTCATTAGACGAAGCCATATTAACCAAAGTGTTCAATTTAATGAGTCAGAATGTTGATTTGACATTAAGGGTCATCGAGCTAATGGGCTATTCAGGTTTTAGTAAATTTGTGCCTTTTTTAGCTCGAGCTATGCAGCAACCAAATCAAACTTTAGTGGCTTTTAGCGCATTGAGAACTATTTTAGGCCCCGAGTTAGATCAATCGGTCCCTTATCAATGGCAGTTTGAGGAAGATGAAGCCGAACGTTGTGAATATTTACAATTTTACAGTGCTAAATTATTGCATCGTTGGATGCTATTAGCCCTTAAAATGCCTGAAGTTAGATTGATTAATGGTATTGAAGTCAATCCTGCTAGTATCGATAAAATCATTCGTTACTCTAGTCCTGTTCACCAACGAATCGCTTATTTACACAAGCTTAGGCTCAATAATGTAGTCAATCACAGCCCACAACGAGTGAAAGTCGCCTTATGATTATGCATGCAGAGGCTATTGAAATCGTTGTGGGGACCTATCAAAATCCACTACAGTTGCTCAACCTACCTTTATCTGAGGCGGTTGATTTCGAGTATCAATTTGATGGTCAACACATCGCTGCGGTAATGGCTCAAGGCCTGGCTACTGAGTCTCAATTAAGCCGTATCATCGATATGTTACACAAGTTGCCGATCCATGACGAAGCTCAGTGGCAGCCTTACCGAACTCAGCCGATTTTTTGGATTTTACCCCATTTAGAAAAACAACAACTTGTGGATTGGGTAAGTCGTTTACATGCACTTTTCCCACATTGCTTTGAACATCCTCATAGCCGATTTTTTCCTATGGGAAGTGCTGGGTTTTTCTCTGCATTGAGCGCATTAAAGGCATTACCAGTCGATAGTCAAAGTGCGATATTTATTGCTGTAGACAGCCTGTATTTTGCGCTTTCAGATTTGCAAAATGAGCAAGAGCTGATTACCCAGCAACAAGATAGTGGTCGTTGTCCTGCTGAAGCGGTCATCATGGCCAACATCAATGTTGCAACTGATGGTATGCACGTTTTGGATTTATTCCAAGAGTCATGCAGCTTGGTTCAGCAAACTCAGGCCATAAAAACCTTATTTAACCGAGCTTGCCAAGTCGATGATATTGATCAACTGTCGCAGCTTTATTTACCCGGTAACCATTCGACAGTGACAGACAATTGGCTTAATGCTTACGAGCAATTAGCGGGCAAAATTAATCAAGACACACAAATTACCCAATCCAGCTATTTTACTGGCGACATAGGTTGCGTGGTAGGATTATATAACTTTTTACACATCTATAATCGCTATCAAAAACAGACGGTTACAGGAATAAGTTTACAACTTGAAGTGTCTCAACAACTTCATCTTGGTGTGGCAATGTACTCATGGATAGAGAAGGCATAAACGAACATGGCAGTCAGTAATTTCTATTTTAAAGGTCATAACCGTTACATTGTTATCGCGCCTGCCAGCGCGTCAACCCCTGCTGGGTTTCAATTATCTACGTTTGAACAAAATAATAATATTAGTACCATTATTAATGAAATCTCGCCTCATTTAGTCCGCGACCGTAACGCTTTAATTCATGCCAGAAGTTTGGTGATGAACGCCGGCGTAAACGTGACTTTATCTGCCAGAGATATTACTCATAAACTCAGTGACATTATTGGGCGTAATTTACTCCGAGTGTATCTCGAAATGCCCAAACAACAGATTCAATCCTCAACAGAAATCGCTAGCGTTGGAGCGAGTTCGACGAATAAAAAATCCCCCAAAGACAGCAAGGGTAAACAAACCTCTGCATCAGTTCAGTCTGGTACTGTGACCAATCATTCTCCGACGGAAGTGAGCATCGATAAACAAGAGTGCCGCAGCGATCCGGTTTCGATGCTAAGTGGCGAAGAAATTTTACCGTTAGTCGATTTTGAGCTTAATGGTTTAATGCCGCTAACATGGCGCCGTTTGTATCGTTCGAGTAAAGTTGGTACTAACGTTGGTATGGGGTACGGCTGGCGTCATAACTTTTGTGTACAGCTAGATCATCAATATCAAGCACCTGCGAAAGTCGGGCCTAAAAAACCTGGTAAATATTGGTTTGAATTAACCGACGATGAAGGCCGAGTGCATGTTTTTGATTCGGTCAAACGTGGCCAGACCAGCATCCAACTTTCAACAGGTTGGTCGTTAGTTCATCAAGCCGACGGTCGTCAAGTACTCATCAAGCCAGATGACAGTCATTGGGCTTTTGTAAAGCAACAGGTTGCAGGCAAAGATGTTTGGCAATTAGAAAGCATTAGTAATCATCAAGGCCAATATTTTCAGCTGTATTATGATCATCAAGGTCGTTTAACCCAAATAACCACAGGCCCAAAACGTGGCGTATTGTTATTTTATAATGCACAGAGCAACTTATTAAAAGTGGCTTCGTACATGTTAGATAACCAAGGTAACAAACAAGTTCATCAAAATTTGTTAGCCAGTTATCAATATGACGACGCTCAAGCACTTATTGCCGCCACTGACATCAATGGCCGAGTAGAGCGCTACAGTTATGTCAAGGTCAAGTCAGCCGACATCACATCTGACAGTGATCATCAATATAACCCTAAAAGTACCACTTATTTATTGCAGCGCCGAACACGCGCATCTGGCTTTAGCCATCACTTTGCATGGGACGGACAAGATCACCAAGCCAAGTGCATTGAGCAATGGGGTGATGATGATATCTATCATTATCATTTTGAATATACAGCACTCGTTCACGGCGTAAAAAGCCGTTGTACTGACTCTTTAGGTCATAGCGAAACTTTTATTCACAATACACAAGGGCTGTTGACGGAACACCACAACCCGAATGGCAGCATAATACGTCATCAATATGATGCAGTTGGTCGTAAAGTGGCCACCATTGATGCCTGTGATAATAAAATACAATATAACTATAACCATCAAGGACAGTTACTGGCTGTTATTCAAGCCGATGGTGGCACTACGCGGTTTGAATATAATCGTTTAGGTCAAAGAATTGTCACCCGAGATGCCATCGGTCGAACAGCTAAAAGACATTATGATGCCACTGGGCGATTACTGTCTGAAACAGGTTTTGATGGTCGTCCAAGTCATTATCAATACAATGATGCTGGGCAGTTAACCCAAAAAATCGATGTTAATGGTGTAACACATCGCTACCATTGGGACCGCGACGGTGAATTACTTGCTACACAAGTCGGTGATGCGCTCACCCGTTTTAGCCATGACAGACTGGGGCGTGTTAATGCCACTATTAATCCCCAAGGCTTAGTCACTGAATTTATTCGTGACAATAAAGGTCAGATTATCGAAAGTAAATCCTATCCACAAGATAAACAAGATAATCAAGACAAGCCTGAAGAAGCCATTAGTCATTATTATCAGTACGATGATGCCGGACGTATTATTCGTCAGCGTCAACAGGCTGATCTGGCAGGCGATCACGAACTTAGTAACGATAGTGAGTACATTGAAAACATCATCGACTATGACGGTTTAGCCCAACCGCGCCAGCAAACGTTTGCCGATGGTAGTTGGCTGAAGTTTTTTTATGATAAAGAACGTAACTTAAACCGCATCGAGCGCAGTGATGGGGCGCAATACCGTATTGAATACACGCCAACAGAGCAACCTAGAACCTTAATTGGTTTTGATGGCCGCGAGCAACATTATCAATATGACGCTAATGACAAATTAGTTGCCGTGAACGACAGTGATATTCGGTTTGTTGAGCTTAAACGTGATGCCATGGGGCGAATTTGTCAGCAAAGTAGCCATGTCAAACTTGAGCCAAGTGCCACATCAGCGCTACTGAACACTCAGAACTTTTATCAATATAATCCTATAGGGCAAATCACTCGTGCCCATAACCAACACCGTACTGTGCAGCGACACCTTGACCCACAAGGGCGAATAAAACGGGTATTGCAAAGCCAGTGGCAACTTGACTATCAATATGATGACTCAGGTAACCGCAGTGGCTTAACCTTGCCAGACGGGCAACACATTGACTATCAATACAATAAAAACAGTCAATTAAGCGGCATTAGCTTTACAGGCAATGGCTCATCGAAGCCGTGTGTACAGCTGGCTCATTATCACTATCTGTCATCAGGATTATTGCACAAAACAATTCAGGGTAATCAACTTGAACTCAGTCATGCCTATGATAGCCATTCAAGATTAATTGAGCAGACATGGCGACATGCTCGCTCAGATAGCGCAGCACCAGAGCTTATATTAGAAGAGCTTGCCTCATCAGAGTCAGCACTATTTGCATCAAGACGTTATCAATACGATAAACAACATCAATTACTTCATTGTGAGAGCGAAGTAGTCGAGCAGGGCGCAACTAGTGAGGTTCAAACCACCCAAGGGCCTGAAACCAAAAGCGCGCCAGATGTTAAGCAATTTCGCTATAACAACATCAGCCAACTCGTCAGTGACAGTCATACTCGTGTATCGGATAACCCTACTGGTAACAAAATCCGTGTTCAGCAACAATACCAATGGGATGGATTCGGTAATCCTACCCATTCACTTCGTGCTGACAATAACAGTGCAGATGCCAGTGTTAACAGCCCAACAGCTGGCTTAGAGCGTGCAGAACACATTCAACACTCAGCGTCATCGGCTTTATCATCCGATACGGTAAGGCCCAATAAAAACAATCATGATGTAGTGGTAAACAATGACCGCTTAATGAGCATGGCTGGTGTCGATTACCGCTATGATGCCAGTGGCAACCAAATCAGCCAAATTGGCACTGGCGATAAACAACAGCGCAGTTTTAATGGCTTAAACCAACTGGTGCAAATCAACGTTAATGGCAAGCTGACACAATACGAATATGATGCATTAGGCCGTCGCAGCGCAAAAATCACTGAGCTTGGTCGCACCGACTTTATTTGGGATAATCACCAGCTAATTGGCGAATGCACCTTAGGTGAATACAGCTGGTATATCTATCAGCCCGACACTTTTACACCAGTAGCACTGATTAAAGCAGGGCAGGTTTATTATTATCACCTAGACCAACTCGGCACCCCAATTTGCTTAACCGATGAAAACGCTAAAATTGTCTGGCGCAGCCAACAAGACGTGTTTGGCCAAAGCATTGATCATGTGGATAGCGAGCATCAAATTGTTAACCCAATCCGTTTTCAAGGCCAGTACTTTGATGACGAATCAGGGTTACACTACAATCGTTTTAGGTACTATAGTCCTCAGCAAGCACGATTTATACATCAAGACCCTATCGGATTAGTGGGTGGGATAAACCATTATCAATATGCGCCTAATCCAGTGAATTGGGTGGATCCATTTGGGTTGAGTTGTAAAGAAATATCTTCAGAAGATACAGCGCATTTAAAAGAGTTAATAGAGAATAGTCCTGAGCGAGCTTTTTATGAGATTAGAGCTTTAATTCGTAATGGAACCTTTGATTTTTCAACAAGTAAAAATGGTGCTGTATTCTGGGGAACTTCTATGCATAAAAATATTAATAATATGGAGATAGCCCAGAATTGGGCTCGACGCTGTGGTAAAACTACTTTAGAACAAACAACTGGAGGTCAAGTACTAGAGTTACTTGATTTATTTTCGCCTAATCATAAATTTGAAGCTTGGAGGGCTGCAAAAATATGGAATATGGCATCAACCAAGTTTGCTGAAGGTGCTAGTGGTGATATCAATGTCTTTAATACAGGCGCGAATAGATTTGGACCTTGGGGTGAGCGTACATGGTGGCGTATAGAAAAACCTATACTTCAAAATAACGATTCAGTAAGCTTAATTACTAGGCGGAAAAAAGATGGTAACCCAGCTAAAACAGGACATATAAAAAATGGAAAGAGTTAACCCTGATTTATTTGTTAAGGTTGTGATCAATCGATATATAAATAAAAATAAAACTATAGAGGTACTTCGTAAATTTACTCATAGTTCTATTGGTACAATTATTGAAAACCTTGAAAATAAGGATTCAATTTTTGAAGTAAACCTTGTTAGCACAGATATTTATCGAGGCTCAACAGAATTGTCTTTAATTATTGACGCTTTGCAAGCAATAGGAGCGATTTTGTTAGTCTCAGTTAATGGGGAGTATGTTGAAACTAAATGCTTTCTATCTGAACTTAATACAAAACTTAAAAATGTAGAAAGAAAGGATATTTATTAGAATTAGCTATAGATTTATACGAAGAACTATGTGTTTTATTGAAACAGAATTGAACTGAAAAATAATAAACTACCTAATACTAGGGCAACCACATGAGTGTGCGTTTTTTGAACACTACGAATGATTTCAGTACGTTATCACTTCCAATCATTCATGAAGTGATAACGTACTGAACAAATATAGCTCTAAAAACATACTCAATCTGTATGGAAAACGTTCAAGATCTTGCCCTATACCTAATTACAGTCATGATTATTCATAATTTTAAAGTTAATGATCTTATTTTTTTAGATCTAAATATAACAAAAACAGGGAAGTTACGATGTCATCTATAAAAATAACTCAAGCTGTCGGGCTGGGTGGCGCTAACAATTTAAACGATGTAAAAGCTGTACAAACGACATTAAACAAATTACTCAAACTCATTCCTCCTACAAAATCATTAATTGTTGATGGCCGTTTAGGCTCTAGCCCTGAAAGCTCTAAAACCGTTGCAGCGATTAAGTTATTTCAAAGCAAAGTACTTAATATGCTACGTCCAGATGGC
>NZ_JACJDX010000030.1:0-1922 GCF_014163775.1 Shewanella sp. SR43-8
CCAATGATGAACATCCACTTTAAACTCATTCGGCACCACTTTAAGCATATTCAGTTCAACTTGATCGACATTTTTGCCTGGGGCAAATTTAGTCCGGTTTGCTAACCTAAAAATATGCGTGTCAATGGCAATGGTTGGCCAGCCAAAAGGTAATTATGCTAGACAGGCGCAAAGGTTTGCATTCGTATTCATGTTAATGGACTGTTTAAAATAATGTCGCTACATCGTATATTCTTTGAACTTAATCGTTTAAGGTGTTCCACAAATGAAAAAACTTACGCTCATATTACTGCTTTTAGGGCTGTGTGCTTGTACTAATATAAGTAAAAAAACTAAGACAACGAATATTTCCTCAAATTATGTTCCGCAAGAATATGTGAAGTTAACGCATCCTCAGTGGAGTAAGAATGCAAGTTTTTATCAAATTAATACGCGACAGTTCACGCCTGAAGGAACATTTGCAGCCGCTGAGCATCAACTACCACGATTAAAAGAACTTGGCGTCGATATTCTTTGGTTAATGCCGATTCATCCGATTGGCGAAGAAAACAGAAAAGGGTCGCTGGGTAGCCCTTATTCAGTAAAAGATTACTACGGTGTTAACCCTGAGTTTGGTACTTTAGATGACTTAAAAAGCTTTGTTAATGCTGCTCACGAATTAGGTATGTACGTTATTTTAGATTGGGTCGCGAATCATAGTGCCTGGGATAATGAATTAAGGCATAAGCACCCAAATTGGTATACAAAAAATTCGCAAGGCAATTTTCAACCTACGCCTTGGTGGGATTGGTCAGACATAATAGACTTTGATTATAACGTACCAGAAATGCGTGAATACATGACTGATGCAATGAAGTATTGGGTCAAAGAAGCTAACATTGATGGTTATCGATGTGATGTAGCAGGTTTTGTTCCTCTAGATTTTTGGGAAAACGTTAGGTCAGAGCTAGACGCGATCAAGCCTGTTTTTATGTTAGCTGAATGGGAGATGCGGGATTTACATGCTAAAGCTTTTGATGCTACTTATGCATGGTCTTGGCAGGAAGCTATTCATGATATTTTAAGTGGTCACGCTGATCTAAATAGGTTGTTTGTATACTATTCATGGAATGAGGGAGCTTACCCAAAAAATAGCTACCGGATGACGTATGTTTCAAATCACGATGCTAATTCGTGGGAAGGTACCGTATTTGAACGTTATGGTAGTGAAGAAAAAGTAGCGACAGCTATTGTATTGTCTATTGTCGGTGAAGGTATGCCATTAATTTATAATGGACTTGAAGCTGGGAATAATAAGCGGCTTGAGTTTTTCGAAAAAGATCCTATTAAATGGAAAGAGCATGAGTTTAAGCCATTGATTCAGAAGCTCTTAGCTTTACAGAAACAAAATAGTGCGTTATGGCATGGCAAGTATGGCGCGAGAATGGAACGTATTTATAATACTAACCCGACTGAAGTGTTTAGTTTTGTACGCGAAAATACCAAAGATAAAGTGTTTGTTGTGATTAATTTTTCTGATAAAGAGCAAGATATTCAATTTATGGGGCTACAAACAGCTGGAGTATATACAGAGCTATTTAGCAAACAAAAGGTAACGCTTACTGAAGACACAAGCCTTAAGTTGGCGCCTTGGGAGTATAGAGTTTATGTTCAGTAATAATTAAAGGTTAAGCGGCTATTTAAGGTTTTCAAATTAAGATAATCATGCGAGTAGCACATATTTAAGTTATTCGCATGATCATCAATATATTTCAATTAAAAATTAGCTTACTCAGTCTTATCTTTAAACTCACACAAGTCTTCGATAATACAGGAGCCGCAACGGGGTTTTCTGGCTAAGCAAGTGTACCGTCCGTGAAGAATAAACCAATGATGAACATCCACTTTAAACTCATTCGGCACCACTTTAAGCATATTCAGTT
>NZ_JACJDX010000031.1:0-1478 GCF_014163775.1 Shewanella sp. SR43-8
TGCTCATGCTCATGCTCATGCTCATGCTCATGCTCATGCTCAGCGTGATGATGATCAATACTATGATGATCTTTCACTAAAAATACACTAACAATATTGACTGTAAGACCGATAAAAGCAACAAAGATAGCTTGGTTAAAATAGATTTGTTCTGGATTGATAATTCTAACTAATGATTCAACTAACATTATCAATGCAACCATACCTAAAGCGATGGCACTGGTGAAGCCCCCCAGAACACTAACTTTACCGGTACCGAAAGAAAACTGGGGGTTATCAGCATTTTTGCGGGAATATCGATAGGCAAATAAAGTAATCATAAATGCTGCAGCATGTGTACCCATATGCCAACCATCAGCCAATAATGCCATTGAACCATAAATGGAGCCGGCAATAATCTCAGCTAACATAGTAATAATGGTTAAAATAAGTACGTAAAGGGTATTCCGCTCACCATCAGAGTTCTGATGACTGAATTGATGATGGTGTTGCCATTGTTTTACTGGATGAGATTGAGACGTCATTGAGGCACTTAGATGAGCAAATTAGAGTGACATTATCTATGTATTATCGATTAAATATCAAGTCAAAAGCATATTAAGTCGTATCCCATTTGCATAAACAACAACAGTAATTGTTTCTATTGATACATGAATCAATTAATGAGGAACATATCGACCTAATGCTGATCTCACGCTTTTTAACATATCAAATAATAGACACAAAAGCATTAGCGATATAATGGCGATCTGTCTGGCACTCATTTAAGTTATTAAGTCGCCTAGAAATGACCTATTCTCGCATGGGAATATCATCCACACGGGTCAATGGTTTAGGTCCAAGAACGGCTTTAAATCTCAAATTACAGACGTAAAAAAAACCGCTACATAATAGCGGGCTGTTTCACAACTCTTTCATGTCAATTAGGCGCCTGGAGATGACCGACTCTCGCATGGGCATACTGGCCACACTGACTAATTGCTTAGGTTTAAGGCACAAAACAAAAAGGCCACTCGAGTAGAGTGGCCTTGCTGTTTTATTAGGCGCCTTACTCTCGCATGGGCATATCATCCACACGGGTCAATGGTTTGGGTCCAAGAACAGCTTTCAGCCACAAATTGCAGACGTAAAAAAGCCCGCTACATAATCGCGGGCTGTTTCACGACTCTTTCAAGTCAATTAGGCGCCTGGAAATGACCGACTCTTGCATGGGCACATCATCCACACTGACTAATTGCTTAGATTTAAGGCACAAAACAAAAAGGCCACTCTAGTAGAGTGGCCTTGCTGTAGTATTTAGCGCCTAGAAATGACCTACCCTCGCATGGGCATACTGGCCACACTGACTAATTACTTAGGTTTAAGGCACAAAACAAAAAGGCCACCCTATTAAGGTGGCCTTGCTGTTTTATTTGGCGCCTGGAAATGACCTACTCTCGCATGGGGAGACCCCACACTACCATCGGCGATACTGTGTT
>NZ_JACJDX010000032.1:0-1204 GCF_014163775.1 Shewanella sp. SR43-8
TAAAAATAAAAAAGGAAGCCTAAGCTTCCTTTTTTAGTGTTCACTAAAGTCGCTATTACGCGATGATTTTAGCTACAACACCTGCACCAACTGTACGGCCACCTTCACGGATAGCGAAACGTAAACCGTCGTCCATCGCGATTGGGTAAATCAGGGTAACTACCATCTTGATGTTATCACCAGGCATAACCATTTCTACGCCTTCTGGTAACTCAATTGTGCCTGTTACGTCTGTTGTACGGAAGAAGAACTGTGGACGGTAACCTTTGAAGAATGGAGTATGACGTCCGCCTTCTTCTTTTGATAACACGTACACTTCTGATTCGAATGTAGTATGCGGGTTAATTGAACCTGGCTTAGCTAGTACTTGGCCACGTTCTACGTCATCACGCTTAGTACCACGTAATAACACACCACAGTTTTCGCCAGCACGACCTTCGTCAAGTAACTTGCGGAACATTTCTACACCAGTACAAGTTGTTTTAGTTGTTGGACGAACACCAACAATTTCAACTTCGTCTGATACGCGAACGATACCACGTTCAACACGACCTGTTACCACTGTACCACGACCTGAAATCGAGAATACGTCTTCGATTGGTAGTAGGAATGGCTTGTCGATGTCACGAGCTGGTTCTGGAATATAAGTGTCTAAAGCTTCTGCAAGCTCAAGGATCTTAGCTTCCCACTCTGGCTGGCCTTCTAGTGCCTTAAGAGCTGAACCTTGAATTACTGGTAAATCATCACCTGGGAAGTCGTATTCTGAAAGAAGCTCACGCACTTCCATTTCAACTAATTCTAGTAATTCTTCGTCATCTACCATGTCACACTTGTTCATGAATACGATGATGAAAGGTACGCCAACCTGACGTGAAAGCAGGATGTGCTCACGTGTTTGTGGCATTGGGCCGTCTGTCGCAGCAACTACTAAGATTGCGCCGTCCATCTGTGCAGCACCGGTAATCATGTTTTTAACATAATCC
The DNA here is from genome assembly GCF_014163775.1 of Shewanella sp. SR43-8. Classification (NCBI taxonomy): domain Bacteria; kingdom Pseudomonadati; phylum Pseudomonadota; class Gammaproteobacteria; order Alteromonadales; family Shewanellaceae; genus Shewanella; species Shewanella sp. SR43-8. The sequence continues at coordinate 984 of NZ_JACJDX010000032.1, forward strand.
GCGTGACCTGGACAGTCTACGTGTGCGTAGTGACGAATTGGTGTGTCATATTCGATGTGAGAAGTATTAATCGTAATACCGCGCTCACGCTCTTCTGGAGCGTTATCGATTTGAGCGAAGTTTTTAACTTCACCACCATAAGTTTTAGACAAAACGGCAGAGATTGCTGCTGTTAAAGTTGTTTTACCATGGTCAACGTGACCGATGGTGCCCACGTTTAC
>NZ_JACJDX010000033.1:0-1009 GCF_014163775.1 Shewanella sp. SR43-8
TCAAAGTCATTGGCGACGGCGGCCACGCCCGCTGGGGTCAAGCTGATGACACCGGTCACGGGGTCAATCTCAAACCAAGCGTCGTCATTGCCGCTGACGATGCTGTAGGTCACTGGCGTGCCTTCCGGATCGATGGCATTGACGGTGCCAATCACAGTGCTGTCGCTGCTGTTTTCAAAATACGTAAAGTTGTAGCTGGTTTCGCCCACGGGTGGAGTGAACTCAGGCGTTTCATTGACATCAAGCTCAGTGAGGGTGACGTTAATGTTGGTGGTGTTGACGCCATCTGAGGCGCCGACGACTAAATTGTGCACGTTCGCCAGGGCTTCAAAGTCATTGGCGACGGCGGCCACGCCCGCTGGGGTCAAGCTGATGACACCGGTCACGGGGTCAATCTCAAACCAAGCGTCGTCATTGCCGCTGACGATGCTGTAGGTCACTGGCGTGCCTTCCGGATCGATGGCATTGACGGTGCCAATCACAGTGCTGTCGCTGCTGTTTTCAAAATACGTAAAGTTGTAGCTGGTTTCGCCCACGGGTGGAGTGAACTCAGGCGTTTCATTGACATCAAGCTCAGTGAGGGTGACGTTAATGTTGGTGGTGTTGACGCCATCTGAGGCGCCGACGACTAAATTGTGCACGTTCGCCAAGGCTTCAAAGTCATTGGCGACGGCGGCCACGCCCGCTGGGGTCAAGCTGATAACACCGGTCACGGGATCAATCTCAAACCAAGCGTCGTCATTGCCGCTGACGATACTGTAGGTCACTGGCGTGCCTTCCGGATCGGTCGCAGACACAGTACCAATCACAGTGCTGTCGCTGCTGTTTTCAAAATACGTAAAGTTGTAGCTGGTTTCGCCCACGGGTGGGGTGAACTCAGGCGCTTCATTGACATCAAGCTCAGTGAGGGTGACGTTAATGTTGGTGGTGTTGACACCATCTGAGGCGCCAACGACTAAATTGTGCACGTTCGCCAGGGCTTCAAAGTCATTGGCGACGGCGGCCACGC
>NZ_JACJDX010000034.1:0-579 GCF_014163775.1 Shewanella sp. SR43-8
CATAAGCTTATCGTCATGATAAGTGTAAATGGTGGAGCTATGCGGGATCGAACCGCAGACCTCCTGCGTGCAAGGCAGGCGCTCTCCCAGCTGAGCTATAGCCCCATTTACATGCAGTTGAGATTAATATCAAGTATCCAATCATAAGATTGGCGAAGCCAAATCGAATTTTAAAAAGTTAATTTAATGTGACGTTTAGTTTACTAAACGAGTATTTAATTAACGCAGATAAAATGAAGATTTGGTGGGTCAGAGTGGACTTGAACCACCGACCTCACCCTTATCAGGGGTGCGCTCTAACCAGCTGAGCTACAGACCCATTCTTTTTGGTCTTTTAACCCTTACTCGGCGTTACTTTCTTCGTTTCTCAGTCATGTGCTAAAGCACACTCCCTGCGAGACTCATCAAGTGCCTTGATTAAGAATCAAAATCCTCAAAAATACCTTTCGATATCTTTCTCTTTCTTCTATCAAGTAATCTGTGTGAACACTCACATGCATCGCTGCACTTTAGGTATTGAGTTAGTCGTATAGGTAAGGAGGTGATCCAGCCCCAGGTTCCCCTAGGGCTACCTTGTTA
>NZ_JACJDX010000035.1:0-458 GCF_014163775.1 Shewanella sp. SR43-8
TAACAAGGTAGCCCTAGGGGAACCTGGGGCTGGATCACCTCCTTACCTATACGACTAACTCAATACCTAAAGTGCAGCGATGCATGTGAGTGTTCACACAGATTACTTGATAGAAGAAAGAGAAATTACGTTGGGTCTGTAGCTCAGCTGGTTAGAGCGCACCCCTGATAAGGGTGAGGTCGGTGGTTCAAGTCCACTCTGACCCACCAATCTTTCCTACTCTGCGTTGGATGATGACTCATTTAGTCTACTAAATGTCGCTATCAACCGCCTTGATTAGAAACGATTGGCAAACCAATTTTTTGGTGAGACCTTCATTGAAGGTAAACGTAAAATCTCAACTGCATGTAAATGGGGCTATAGCTCAGCTGGGAGAGCGCCTGCCTTGCACGCAGGAGGTCTGCGGTTCGATCCCGCATAGCTCCACCATTTACACTTATCATGACGATAAGCTTATG
>NZ_JACJDX010000036.1:0-452 GCF_014163775.1 Shewanella sp. SR43-8
AGCGGCAATGACGACGCTTGGTTTGAGATTGATCCCGTGACCGGTGTCATCAGCTTGACCCCAGCGGGCGTGGCCGCCGTCGCCAATGACTTTGAAGCCCTGGCGAACGTGCACAATTTAGTCGTTGGCGCCTCAGATGGTGTCAACACCACCAACATTAACGTCACCCTCACTGAGCTTGATGTCAATGAAACGCCTGAGTTCACCCCACCCGTGGGCGAAACCAGCTACAACTTTACGTATTTTGAAAACAGCAGCGACAGCACGGTGATTGGCACCGTCAATGCCATCGATCCGGAAGGCACGCCAGTGACCTACAGCATCGTCAGCGGCAATGACGACGCTTGGTTTGAGATTGATCCCGTGACCGGTGTCATCAGCTTGACCCCAGCGGGCGTGGCCGCCGTCGCCAATGACTTTGAAGCCCTGGCGAACGTGCACAATTTAGTCGT
>NZ_JACJDX010000037.1:0-362 GCF_014163775.1 Shewanella sp. SR43-8
TGGTTTTTACTTGTCTCACCTCCGGGTAGGAAGTGGACTCGCCTTAGTTTTTTAGAATATTCAAGACACTTAAACAGTGTGTTGAGAACTCAAGTGTTAATGCTTTCGCATTAACGTTTTTCGCACTAACGTAATCACATAAACGACAACGAATCATCATTTATGCGCCTTTAGTTAGTACTATCAGCTTTCCAAATTGTTAAAGAGCGGGCTTAAAAAAGCCAAAGATAAAATTTTGTTTATCTTTGGCATCTCTAACCTATGCATAAGCTTATCGTCATGATAAGTGTAAATGGTGGAGCTATGCGGGATCGAACCGCAGACCTCCTGCGTGCAAGGCAGGCGCTCTCCCAGCTGAGCTA
>NZ_JACJDX010000038.1:0-334 GCF_014163775.1 Shewanella sp. SR43-8
CATTGGCGACGGCGGCCACGCCCGCTGGGGTCAAGCTGATAACACCGGTCACGGGATCAATCTCAAACCAAGCGTCGTCATTGCCGCTGACGATACTGTAGGTCACTGGCGTGCCTTCCGGATCGATGGCATTGACGGTACCGATCACAGTGCTGTCGCTGCTGTTTTCATTGTAGCTAAAGTTGTAGCTGGTTTCGCCCACGGGTGGAGTGAACTCAGGCGCTTCATTGACATCAAGCTCAGTGAGGGTGACGTTAATGTTGGTGGTGTTGACGCCATCTGAGGCGCCGACGACTAAATTGTGCACGTTCGCCAGGGCTTCAAAGTCATTGGC
>NZ_JACJDX010000039.1:0-331 GCF_014163775.1 Shewanella sp. SR43-8
CAATGAGTATTCACTCGATACAGAGTATAACGTATCAACTGTGTCCCATTCGTCTAGAGGCCTAGGACACCGCCCTTTCACGGCGGTAACAGGGGTTCGAATCCCCTATGGGATACCATATTTAAGATGGTTGAACATGATTCGAAACTGTTGTTTTAGAAAAAGTGTTTAATGATCTACATAGCACTGGTGTTTAGCCTACAGACACCAATGAGTATTCACTCGATACAGAGTATAACGTATCAACTGTGTCCCATTCGTCTAGAGGCCTAGGACACCGCCCTTTCACGGCGGTAACAGGGGTTCGAATCCCCTATGGGATACCATATTT